>JAQWJE010000052.1 GCA_029248525.1 Candidatus Binatia bacterium | reverse complement strand
GAGTAGTGCCTCGAAGCAGCCGACCGCCTGCAACCAGCCGAGCGTATCTTTCGAGAACCCCGTTCGCCATCGCTCCAACGAGGCGAGGATATGGATCTCCCAACCGATCAGGAGGGCCAGCGGAACAAACATCAGGTTATGTCCTGAATCGAGGAGTTCGAATCGGCGCCGGAGACTCTCCAAAGCTGGTGCCGCTGCGCGCGGCCCCTCGGCCAGCACACCTCGAACCTCCGCCATCAGATCACTCGAGGAGGGTACGGCACTGGCCTGATGGAGAACCGTCCGCAGAGCGCCCAGTTCCGCCAAGGCCCCGTCCCCGGCATGAAGCGCGTGTCCGTGAGATTTACGAACGCGGCCGATCAATACGACCTGCGCCAGCACCGCGGCCATCGGAAAGACGCCTCCGAGAACACCCGATAAAAACAAGGCGAGAGAAACGCAAAAGGCAGCGAGAAGCGATGCAGACAGGATCTGCATGGAAAGGAGCGATTCGAGGGCCGGCTTTGAACACCAACGCCGCAGAGCACCCTCGGAGGGCTCACGGCCATCGTGAGCCACCGCCAATGCGATCTCCTCGCGCGCATCAAGCGCCGGGATCAGGCTCCGAACAGCATCCTGCCGCGCGAGCACCTCGGGTACCGACGCGGGTCTCAGGAACCAATCAGCAAGCGTCCGCCCACCATAAGGCGTGACCGCTCGGCAATAGAGTTCAAAGAGCGATCCCGCGCCGAAGACTCCCAAATCCGAGGCGAACTCATGCTCCTGCGGTGCTAGACCTCGCCCGTCAGGGCCGGTACCGCGCCACTGTCCGGCAAGGCGACGCTGGGCACGTTCATGAAAGGCGACCCCGCGTCGGCTGCGCTCGAGCCGCGCTTCAACCGTCTGGTGCCAAACCGTGAGCCCCACAAAAAGCGCGATGGCAACGAGCAAAACCCAACCCACGGCCAGATCCTGATCAAAGAAAGCCACCAACAAGCCGACGATCCCGATCAGAATCAGCAGGCGCGTCCAGCCAATACCGCGATGCAGCTTGTCATCGGCGCGCTCCGCGGCCGCATGGCGGTCAGCGCGACGACGATACTCCTCTTGAGGGACAGACACGTCTCTCACGCTAGGTTTCTCTGCTGAAGATTGCGAGGAAAACCTTCATCGACGACTGTGGCGTGAGCGAAAAAGAACCAGCCCGAGCGTGATCAGGAAAGTTCCTTGGGCAAGCAGCCCCAAAAGAGTCGCCTGCATTTCGAAGAGCGAACGATCGCGCAAGACGATATCGGTCATCGCCCACATCGCCCAGGTCGTGAAAAATGCAGGCGCGATCGACTGCATCCAGGGGGGCTCGATATAGAGCGGCCACCATAATCCCCCGATCGCGCCAAAGGTAATGACGGAAAACAGCGCCAGGGGAAGAGCTGATTCCCGGGAGCCGGCTACACCCGCCACCACCAATCCCAACCCCGCCGACGGCATCGCCACCAGTAAACAGACGAGAAACAGGGTCAACGTCGAGGGCCCGAGCGAGATCCCGAAAACCAGATGCCCCCATGCAAGCAGAGCGAATAGTTGGACCATCCCCAGCAACCAACGCACCCCGAGCTTGGCCAGAATAATCCTGCTGAACCCCGCCGGCGCCACCAGAAGCCGCTCCATTGTCCCTTGCGTCCGCTCCGCATGAAAACCGGTCGCAGTCGTCACCACCACTGCGATCAGAATAAACATCAGCCCGAAGCCCGGTAAATTCTGCTCATAGGACTTCCGCTCGAGCCGGTCCCCGGTCAGATTGATCTCCCGCATCTCGACCATTTCCTGAGCAAACGGATCCTCTAGTGCGGCGGCATCTTTTTCCACCAGAAGAAGCAACGTCCGCACCGTAGCGACCCCGCGCGCGTTCGCCGGGTCGGTCAATAATTCCACCTGACTGGACCACCCTGCCTCGCGTCGATCGGAAAAACCGGCCGGCAGAACCAAAGCCGCGGGAGCGCGATTCTCCACCGCAACGAGCGCCTCGGCGCGCTCACGGCTCATGATCTGAGGGTCGGCGTGAGCTCCGAGCAACTCCACAATCAACGCAGCAGCGCTCCCGTGGTCTTCATCCACGACGGGGATCAGAACCTTCGGGTTTTCCGTCGTCCCGTAGCGAGCACCGGTGATCAGCGTGGCCACCACGATCGGCGCCAGCATCATGAAGACAAATCCCCACCGGTCTCTCAGCAGCATGCGGATCTCGTTGACGAAAACGGTAAACATGGGCCTCGGCCGGAAGTTCAGAGGTCGAAGCGCTCCGCATAACTGCGGTAGCGTTCTTCCTCTTGCTCGCGATCCAATCCAAATTGCTCCAACGCGTAGCTGTGCTTCCCATGTTTGTCCTTGGGGTTTCGCGCGAGAAACTCGGTCATGCGTTCCGCGGCTTCAGGACACCAGTCGATACCGAAATGGGTATAAATTTTCCGCACGGCGGCCAGTGGATCCCGCACCAGTTCGCGATAGTCGACATCGAGAAACCGATCCGCCGGCACGCGCCCGGAATCTCGGGCCTCCAGCGCCAGGCGCATGCCCTCGGCAAAGCGTTCGGTCATCTCGCGACCTACACCAAGCCGATCGACCTGCTCACTGAAGGCACCCCGCAAGACAGCGGTCAGGCTGCACAAGGAACCGATCACCTCGCCCGGGGCCCGATGTGTCATGACCACGCCAGCATCGGGGTACGTGGCGAACAGCGCATCGAAGCCAAAAACATGTGCCGGGGCCTTGAGGACCCAACGGTCTCCCGGACAACGCCACTGCAGATTCTGCAGAAAGAATTTATGTCCCTCGTACGAGCGCCGCAGATCCTGTTCATCGAGCCATTTCTGATAAGATGGCACATTGTACATCGTCTGGAACTGATAGCTTTCGAACCCGATACTCGACAGGACGAGACACTCCTGCGGCAATTGTGCTCCGATCGGATGGATCCGTTTGAAATCCGGCGATAGCCGATTCATCAAGGAAAGCTGACCTGCCGAAATCCCGATGCGTCGATCGCGATGGTAATTGACCCGCCGCGGAGGCGGCGACGGGTACATCGTTTCCCAGGTCAAGGGCACTCGATGCCTGGGGTCCTGCGCGAGAATGGCGTGGAGGATCGTTGTGCCGGTCCGCGGAAAACCCGTGATAATCAGCGGTCGACGAACCTCTTCGTCGGCAATCTGGGGATGGAGCCGCCTGTCGTCCACCATCCGGAGGCGGCTGGCGAGAAGTCGGCCCAGATCCTTGCGTGCGGCGATCCGACCAAACAAACTCAAATGCGCTTCCCGGTCGAGCGAACCGACCAACCGATCCAATGGCTCACGGAAGCCCGGATCCCCGAGGTCTTCGAGCCGAGTCTTGCGTTTGGCAGCCGCGATCAGAGTATCAGCGTCCAGACTCAGGAGAGGCTTTACCGCACGGCCGCCTCGATTCAGCGCATTTACGAGCATAGGGGCACCTGGCCTCGTCATTCCTCATCTGATCTGGTGAAGTTTCGTCTGAATTGCCCCAGAAAACTGTTGGCTTCCGAGAGTTGCCAGACGACCAGACCCGGTACACCGAATAACAGTTCGCGACAGCGTTTGCTCAGAGATAGTGCCAGAGCCGTTTCCGGTGGAATGCCCAAGGTGCGACCGAGCAGCAGGAATGCGCCTTCCTGGACACCCAAGGCACCGGGGACAACAAAGGCACCCGCCCGAACGGCCTGCCCCAGGGCCTCGAGCAGCATGGCCGTCACGAGGGGCACGGGATGGTCAAGGAAATATAACGCCAGCCAGACCTCTCCGGTCCCGACAATCCAGCCGCAGAGGTGAAAGAGGAACGAACTTCGCAGAGCGGCATGATCCTTATATAATCCAAGGATTTTCTGGTCGAGGCTTGCCGCCCCATCGGCCGCTGATGCGAGCGCCGAACTACCGGCGAATTTCGCCAGAGGATGTGTGATCTTGCCAAAAAGCCCTCGTCGCTGAAGGAGGATGAACAATCCAATCGCCGCGCCCATCACGCCAACTCCAGCCAATGCCGGCCCGACCAGCCCGGCGCCGCCGAGAATGAGGACGAGCAGCAGAATCCCCAAAATCGTGAATACGATCTGACTGATCACCAAAAGAGTGACGTCGACCACCACACTGGCGCCGGCCAAAGGGCCAGCGACCCCGTCCCGCATCAACAACCGCGCCCGAACCACGGGCCCGCCAATCTGCATCACCGGCAGAAGCGTATTGACCGACTCACCGATCCAACGATCCAGCAGAACCCGCCGCAGCTGTGGCCTTTCTGCAGCCGGCAGAAGTCGCCACCAACCGGAGGCGTCGAGCAAGAGCGGAAAAACGTGGTAGAGAGCGACCACGAGAAGGCCCCAACCCGCCGCAGCGAGGGCGCCTCCGACCTCCGGAACGCCTTGCCAGACCAGCAAACCCGAGAGGGTTCCCGCGCCAATGAGCAACCCTGCAAACGCGGTCAGACGAGCACGGAGAGGAAGACTGGGAGCAGCAGACAAACTGTGGGGATCGTGCCACCTCGGAGGCGCCCTGTCCAATCGCGGGAGTGCCGCCTGCGACGAGTTGCCACATCGCCCTTTGGGAAGTGCCTGCTAGGCTTTAAATGTGCTGAATCAGAGGTTTTTTCCGGCGAAGGTGCTTGTTGGAGCGTTCGCCTTGCTCGCGGCTTTCGGAACGACCGCAAGCCTCGCCTGCGATGTTTGCGCGGTCTACACCATCGAAGAACTCGGCGAGCTCCGCCTCGGCCCCCGGATCGCCGTATCGGAGCAATTTACGCGTTTCGGAACGCTCATGGATGAAAGCGAAAAAGCTCCCAATCCGGCCGGCGAATTCCTCGACAGCTCGATTACGCAGGTGGTTGCCGGTTGGCGCTTTGCCGACTGGGTCGATGCACAAATTGCCATCCCGATCCTCCATCGAAAATGGCGGCGTCGCTTCGATGGGGGCATTCAGGAACAATCCAGAACCGGCTTGGGCGACATCTCGCTGCTGGGCCGTATCCGGGCGGTCTCCCTGCAAAACGAACGAGGGCTGTTTCGTCTCTCCGGTTTCGGAGGAATCACGGTCCCGAGCGGCAACACGCGCTTCCTCGCCGAGGAACTCGAGGGCGACGAGGCCGAGGAAGAATTCTCTTTCGAGCGGCCCAGCCATGCAGGCACCCAACACTCCGAGGACCCCGAAAATGCCAGCGGCATCCACGGTCACGATCTCGCTTTCGGTACCGGCAACGTCAACGGAATCATTGGAGCCGAACTCTTCGGCACCTGGGATCGATTCCTCGGATCCGCCGATTTCCAGTACACTCTCTACACCAAGGGTGCGTACCAGTACCGGTTTGCCAACGAACTCTCGTTCGGAACCAGTCTCGGCTATTACCTGTGGCTGGAAAATGACGGCGCCGTGGCGCTGCAGGCAATATTCGGCGGCGATTCAAAAGGGCAGGACGAGCAAGCCGGGCGCAAGCTCACCGATACCGCTTTCACCTACCTATATGCCGGCCCCGGACTTATCGGGCGGCTGGGCAGCCAACTCGGGCTGGAAATCCTGGGAGAAATCCCGGTTTATCGTCACGAGACGTCATTGCAGATCGTCCCGGACTGGCGCATGAGGTTAGCCGTTTCGTGGAAGTTCTGAGGACAACGGGACCGAGGGCGGTCTCCGGGGCGAAGGCGATCCTCCTCACGATCGGGCTCGTGATCGGCCTGCGAGCCCCCCTGCCCGCCCATGCCGAGATGCTTTGTCAGGCAAACCTCGAGGCTGCGCCGGTAGAGCTGGAGGCCCATACCCTGGACGGTGACGAAATCAGTTTGAAAACGCTGCGCGGGCAGCCCGTCCTGATCGATGTCTGGGCTACCTGGTGCAGCGCGTGCCGGACCAATCTCATTGCGGCCAACGATCTGGCGGCGACGAATCAGGCTCCTGATCTGGCTGTGATCGGATTGTCGGTGGACCATGACCGCGAGGATGCACGAGCCTGGCTCGAGGAAGCATTGCCCGGGCGCGCCCTGCGCGGGTGGCAGGCCAATCCCTCGAAAACGTTCGCAGCCCTCGATATTCGTGCCCTGCCGGCCGCGGTCCTGCTCGATGCCGGAGGGCGCGTGCTCGCCAGACATGAGGGTTCGGACGCAGCAGAGCTCGAGGCGTTTCTGGCGCATGCCCGACAATGCGGGCAAAAGTCGGGCTAGAGCTCGGCGTCAGGATTGGCCATACTCACCCCATGATGGAGGTCCCACCCAACACGGAAACCGGTCAACGAGATCTGGATCTCTCGTGGCTCGTCCGGCTTCGCTGGGCAGCAGCCGCTGGTCAGGCGATCAGCATCATGATCGCCGCGTGGATCCTCGACATGCCACTTCCGACTGCCAGCCTGCTCGGCGTCGTTGCGCTGGGTGCGGCAACCAACCTGGTGCTCCAGAAATGGAAGAAAGCCGCTCGACCGACGGGGTCACCCCAGATCGCGGCCGTCATGGCCACGGATATCCTTGTCTTGACGGGCTTGCTGGCCCTGAGCGGAGGCCCCGCCAACCCGTTTTCGACGCTCTATCTTGTGAACGTCGCACTGGCGACGATTATTCTGCGCCCCGCATGGGTATGGGCCCTGGTCGCATTCACCACCATCTGCTTTGCGTTTTTGTTCCTCGCTTCGCCCTCCCACGGACACCATATGGCGATGGCAGGCAGCCTTCACCTGCAAGGGATGTGGCTCGCATTGACGCTCGGAGCCGGTTTCATTGCCTACTTCGGCAATCGTATTCAAAAGATTCTCCAGAGTCGCAGTGCGCAGCTCGCCGCCGCCCGGGATGCTGCCGCGCGCGCAGACCGACTGGCCGCTCTGACGACTCTCGCGGCAGGAGCAGCCCATGAGCTGGCGACGCCTCTTTCCACGATTGCGATCGCCGCAAAAGAACTCCAGCGGGGCCTGGCAGATCGGCCCGACGAAACAGGCCCTCTGGAAGACTCGCATTTGATTCGGGATGAAGTCGAGAGATGCCGAACCATCCTTGCGCGACTGAGCGCGCGCAGCGAGGATCCCATCAGCGGACGCCTCGACAGCTGCACGGTCAAAGAGCTGCTCGAGACCGCGCTGATCGAAATCCCCGAAATCCCTCGGATCCAAATCCAGATGACCGATCGGGTTTCAGCCAGTCAGGTCCGCCTCCCGCGCGAAGCCATCGGGCAGGCCCTGCGAAGCGTGACTCGCAACTCACTGCAAGCATCGCTGGACGGTTCCGAAATCAGGATCGAATGCCTTCGCGACGCCGATCAAATCAGCATTGAAATTCAGGATCAGGGCTGCGGAATGACGGAGGACGTCGCGCAACGAGCGAGCGAGCCGTTCTTCACCACACGACCGAACGGCGAAGGAATGGGACTGGGGTTGTTTCTCGCGCGCTCGGTAGTTGAGCGAATTGGCGGGTCTCTCGAGATCCGATCCAGCTTGGGGAAAGGCACCAGCACCACCATGCATCTCCCCGTCGAAGCGATCGAGGTGATTCCCCAATGAGCGAATTCCTTCTCGTTGTGGACGACGACCATTTAATGCGAACCCGATTGGTCCGTGCCCTCGTGGACCGCGGCTTCGCTGCGGAAGGCGCGGAGAATGCGACGGAGGCGTTGGCGATCGCCGAGTCACGCACGCCTTCCCGTGCCGTCGTTGACCTGCGCCTGCAGGAAAGCTCCGGAATCGATCTGATCCGCATTCTGGCCGAGCGTTTCCCGGAGATGCGCATTCTGCTTCTGACGGGATACGGGAGTATGGCGACCGCAGTTGATGCAATTCGATCCGGCGCCGAGAACGTCCTGCCCAAACCAGCAGACGCCGATGATGTTCTGGCTGCCTTTGATGGCGCCTTGAGCGAAGCCGAGGCCGAGCCAGCGCCATCACTCGCCCGAGCGGAATGGGAGCATATCCAGCGCGTGTTGTCGGACTGCGACGGGAATATTTCCCAAGCCGCCCGCCGTCTCGGCCTGCACCGTCGATCGCTGCAAAGGAAGCTCGCCAAGCGGCCCCCCACGAACTGATCGTCCCCCCCAACCCTGGCCTATTCTTCCGGACGATCCCCCAGAAGTTCCGCCAGGTCGGTTGAATCTATCTTTTCCTGCGCAAGAAGCCGAGCCGCCACAGCCTCCAATTGCTCCCGATGCTCCTGGAGCAAAACCAGCGCCGAGTCGTAGCAAGATTTGAGAATCTCGAGATGCTCCTCGCCGAGAACCCGCGAAATTTCGTTGGAGTGCTCCGACTGCTGCGGTCCGAAACCCAGAAAATTCTCTCCGCCCGATTCGACCAGCGACAGATTCGGCAATCGCGTGGACATGCCGTAGACGGTCAGCATGCTCCGAGCCATTTGACTGGCCCTCTCCAAATCGTCGGACGCGCCTGTGGACACATCACCAAAAACGGTCTGCTCGGCGGCCCGGCCGGCGAGCAACGTTCGAATCCGCCCCAAAAGCTCATCCTTGGTCATCAGAAAACGGTCTTCCGTCGGTGCCTGCAAGGTATATCCCAAGGCCCCACGGCCTCTGGGGACAATCGAAACCTTTTCGACCGGATCCGCGCCGGGGGTAAAATACCCGACCAGCGCATGGCCGGTCTCATGGTAAGCCACCCGGCGGCGTTCCGGTTCATTGAGCAGACGGCCCTTTTTTTCCAGCCCCCCGATCACGCGCTCGATCGCGTCCTGAAAATCGGACATCTGGATTGTCTGGTGGCCGTTGCGGGACCCCAGGAGAGCGGCTTCATTACAAATATTCGCGATATCTGCGCCGACAAATCCGGGAGTCTGCGCACCCAGGCGCTTGAAATCGACTTTCGGGTCAACCTTCAATTCCTTGGCGTGAATTTCAAAGATGGAGATACGCCCCTCCCGGTCCGGACGATCGACAAGTACCTGGCGATCGAAGCGTCCCGGGCGCAAAAGAGCCCGGTCGAGCACCTCGGGTCGATTGGTGGCGGCCATGATAACCACGCCCGTTCGCCCGTCGAACCCGTCCATCTCGACCAAAAGCTGGTTCAAGGTATTTTCTCGTTCGTCAAAACCTCCCATCGGAGAGGCATTGCGCCCGCCCCTGGCGCGGCCGATGGCATCGAGCTCGTCGATAAAAACGATGCATGGGGATTTCTCCGTAGCGTCCTTGAACAAATCCCGGACCCGCGAAGCGCCCACGCCGACGAACATCTCGACGAAATCCGAGCCGGAAAGGCTGAAAAAGGGCACACCGGCTTCGCCTGCAACCGCCTTGGCCAGCAACGTCTTTCCGGTCCCCGGAGGGCCGACAAGCAATACGCCGGTGGGCAATTTGGCGCCTAGGGTCTGGTACTTTTCCGGTTCCTTGAGGAAGGAAACAACTTCCTCGACCTCTTCGATCGCTTCATCCACGCCCGCAAGGTCGTTGAAATGAATGCCGCTCTCATCGTCAAGATCGTAGACTTTCGCCTTGCTCTTGCCGACGTTCATGACCCCGCCGGCCCCCTGTCCCATCCGCTTCATGATGAAGGTCCAGATCAGGAAGAGGATTCCGAAAGGGATAATCCAGTCGAAGAATAAATTCCGCAGGAAATTATTCTCGATTTTCCCGCGAAACTCAACTTTATGCTTTTGGAGAAGTTCAATGAGTTCCGGGTCCTCGACCCTGGTGACCGTGAACTGTCGATCAATCTCGCTTTCCCGGTTCTCTTCGGCCTGTTTCGCCTTCTCTTCTTCCGAAACAAACCAACCGGCGATGGCACTCGGCGAAAATCTCCATGGGGTTGCCTTGTCCTCGACCGCCAGAGAATCCGCACTTGCGGCCGTCGAATCGTCGCTCAAGTCGGGGGCTCGGATCTCTCCGTAGATCGTCTGAGTTGTCAGAACGACAGTGGCGACTTTCCCCTGACCTACCTCTTTCAGGAAATCGCTGTAGGGCATCTCCCGAACCGATGGCCCGGAAAAGAAAATACCCTCGAGAACCCAGAAGAGAAGGAAGATCCAGAGAAAATAGCCGAGCGAGAAACGCGCGCGCTTGTCCATAGATACACGCTAGCCCGAGGGGGCCGGGAACGCACCCGGCCCCGCGCGAATTCCGGGGAATCTCAGCTGGGCCGAATCGGAGACACGGCCACCGGAATCCCGTTGACGACCGCATTTCCCGAGGGAACATCGACCAGATCTCCGGGCGCAAGCAGGTTATTATTCACGCCAGCGTGGGCCGCCGCCACCTGCAGCTGGACCCCATCGAGGTCGTGTCCCCAACCGTGCGGCAGCGAGACAACCCCCGGCATCATCTCGTCCGAGACTTCCAGAGAAACCTCGAGAGCTCCTGCCCGGGACTCGATCCGCGCATGCTGCTCGCCGGACAACCCGCATCGATCCGCATCCTCCGGATGCATCAGGAGAGTGCACCGATCTTTTCCCGAGACCAATTTGGGTACGTTATGCAGCCAGGAATTGTTGGAACGCAGATGACGGCGGCTGACCAGCACCAATCCTTCATCCCCACGCCCGAGGCGCTGCCGCAAACGGTCGAGATCGCCCAGAATATACTCCGGGGCCAATTCCATCCGACCGGAGGGAGTTTGCAGAACTTCGCCCAGACGAGGCTCCAGAGGCCCAAAATCAACACCATTGGGTTGCGCGGCGAGCTTTGCACGCGTCAGGCCAGTCGGCCGACGGCCGTAATGATCTCCCTGCGGGCCGGTACGAATCGCCAAATCCACGAGGCGATCCGGGCCTCGCCCCTCCGTCGCTGCGACAATTTCGGCAACGTCCCGGCCCGCCAACGGATGGGCTTCCGCCTCGGTCAAAGCGCCGATCAATCCGGTGAAGAACAAATCATCCAAAATCGTCGGATCGGCTTCTTCCGGAGCTGCGCCGGAAACAATTCCCGCCAATTTGAGGAGAATTTCCCATTCCAGAGGTTGACCGGCCGGCGGTTCGAAAACCGGATCGGACCACTTCGCATGGTTCCGCACAGCCCAACCGAGCAGCAGATCATCGCAATGTGGCTGTTCCAGCGGCGATTGCCCCGGCAAAATCACATCCGCATGCCGCGTGGTCTCATTGACCCAATTATCGACACTCACCATGAAATCCAGACCCGGCAGAGCTTCGTCGAGGCGCCCACAATCGGGAGCACTGACAACCGGATTGCCTGCGATGGTGATCAGCGCCCGGATCTGGCCTTCCCCGGGGGTCGCGATCTCCTCCGCGAGGCAGGACACGGGAACCTGGCCGAGAACCTCGGGAGCGCCGCGAACCCGACTCTTCCAGCGCCCGAAGGAGAATTTGCCGCCCGGGAAATCCGGATGCGGCATCGTGGTCAGCGATGGCACCACCGGATCGGAGAACATCATCCCCCCCGGCTTGTCGAAATTGCCGGTCAGGACGTTCAAAACATCGATGATCCAGGAGGCCAGAGTGCCAAATTCCTGATTGCAGGTCCCGATGCGGCCATAGACACAGGCTGTCCTGGCGTCGGAAAGATCCCGTGCCAACTCGATAATCTTCGCCGCCGGAATCCGGCAGACATCGGCGACCGCCGCGGGAGAGAAATCCTCCACCAACTGTTCGACATCGAACAGTCCGTTGATCTGCCCCTCCAGAGCCTCGGCTCTGACGCGCTTTTCGGCAAACAAGGTATGGGCGATTGCGAGCAGCAGAAGTGCATCCGTGCCCGGTTGGATTGGCACCCAATCATCGGCCCGTTCGGCCGTTTTCGTCCGTCTGGGATCCACCACAACAACGCGCCCGCCACGTTCCCGAATCGCATCGAGTCGCGCGGGCAAATTGGCCGCAGCCAATAAACTCCCCTGTGAAGCGCTGGGGTTCGCCCCGAGCAGGAGGATATGATCGGTTCGGTCAACGTCCGGAACCGGAATCGTCCACATCCCGCCGTAGAGCAGGGCCGAACTCACATTTTTCGGCCACTGGTCCACCGTCCCTGACGAGTACACAACGGGAATCCCCGACATCGGCATAAATGCCGCAATCATCCGTGATAACGAGTGGTTATGGGCAGCAGGGTTGCCAATATAGGTACTGAGGGCCGCCATTCCATGACGCTCTCGCACCGGGGCGAGGCCGCGGGCGATGGCTTCAAACGCCTCATCCCAGCCGACTTCCTGAAATTGACCGTTTTTCTTGACCAACGGTCGCCGCAACCGATCCGGATCCGCATGCAGATCAGCGAGCGCCACGCCCTTGGGACAAATATAGCCCTCGGACCAGACATCGTCCGGATTGGGCCGAATCGACGAGACTTTCCCATTCTCGACAGACACGCGAAGGCCGCACATGGCCTCGCACAGGGGGCAGGTCTTGATGTGTGTTTTCATCTCGATTCTCTCCTCGCCGTGAGCCAGGGAAGAACGCCTATCAGAGCTTCGCCTGACAGGCGAAGCCTGTCGGGGACCCACACGCTCCAGGGGGCGACGAATACCCTGCCGATAAATTCAAATTGATGGGAAGTTTTCTCGATCAAGAGAGCCATTTTCGTTGCTTTTTGAGAGGACCGCGATAATGAGTGTGATTCGCTGTCAAACCGTTCCAGATCGAACCAAATCCGGCAGCTTCAGACCGAACCAACAGGGGGAATCCATGAGGACATTAAAGTACTTTGCGATCGCCATGCTCGTCGCATCATTTGCGAGCAGCGCCTACGCACAGGACCTGGACGTTGCTCCAGAAAAGGAAGCTGAAAATCAGCTCGAGGCGTTCGATACGCCGCCCGAGCGCGAACCGCGCGCCGCCATCGAAGAGATGGTCGTCACGGCCCAGCGTAAATCACAGTCCTTGCAGGAGGTCCCCATCGCGGTTTCGGCCTTCAACGCCGAGGCTCTCGAACTCCAGCAGATCACGACTTTCAGTGACTTGCAGTTCACAGCGCCGAACGTGAACTTCACGAAAACGAACTTTACCGGATCGAACTTCTCGATTCGTGGTATCGGATCGGGGACCGTCGCCGCATCGGGTTCTCCGGGTGTTGCGTTCCACGTGAACGAAGCGGCTTTGCCCAGCCCGATTTTCGCGGCCGAGTATTTTGACCTCGAGCGTATCGAAGTCCTGCGTGGTCCGCAGGGAACCCTTTACGGCCAAAGCGCGACCGGTGGTGTGGTCAACGTGATCACCGCCAAGCCGCAACTCGAAGAGTTCGGTGGCGATGTCGAGGTCGAATACGGCAACTACAATACCTTCAAGGTTCGCGGTGCGGTCAACATTCCCATTGGCGAGAAAATCGCCATCCGCCTCGCAGGGCTCTCGCTGCAGCGGGACGGCATGATCGACAACCTCTACACCGGCAGCGATGTCGGCGGCGACACCGTCGACGGCCGTGACCTCTACAGCATTCGCGGCACCATCGCGGCAGAAATCACGGAATCGACGAGCGCCTACTTCATGTGGGAGCGCTTCAGCGAAAACGACAACCGTGCGCGCATCACCAACCAGCGGTGCAACCCTACATCGACCCCCCAATTGGGTTGTGACTGGCGCGGCACGGTCGACACCATGCAGGCCGGAGGCGCCTACCCACAGGCTGTGGCCGGAAGCCTGTTCTCCTCCTACGGCGGACTCGCCCCCTGGGGCAACGGCAAAGCGGTCTATGATGCGCAGGGAAATGAGCTTTATCCCGCACTGGATCCGAACCCGTACCAGACGGCATCTCCCGAAATCCAAAAACGTCTCAATGATGATTTCCGAACCGTCTACACGGACATGGACCCGATCTACAAGCAGGAAAGCAACCTGTACATGATGAACATCGATCAGGAACTGCCGTTTGATTTGAACCTGAACCTGCTCGGTGGCTACTCGGGCGGTACGTTGTTGTCCTCGCAGGACTACAACATGGATGTTGGCGCGACCTTCCAGCCCACCGAAACCTATCCGCAGGGTGTTCTGCCGGTCTCGGGCCCCAAGCCCTTCAACAACTCTGACGAGAACCTCCAAGGCATTTATGCCAACGAGGTCTTTCGCTGGTCGGATCGCACCTTCGGCTACGACCAGAGCTGGGGCGAGAACTCCACATGGTACGGCGAAGGCCGGATCAGCTCGGACTGGGAGGGGATGTTCAACTTCCTCGCCGGCTTCAACGGCACCTCGGAACACAGCGAGGGCGGCTATCGCGTCCTCTCCAACACGCTGGAAGCGGTGGCTGTGAACGCTACGCCAATCATTCAGCCGCAGGGTCCTATCCCCAACATCGGGCTCTCGGGACTCTATCCCAGCTTCTTTGACAACGCGACCGGCAGCTACGATCGCACAGGCCTCGGCTTCTACACCGAAGGCTATGTCGACGTGACCCCGTCCTTGAAACTGACCGGTGGCTTCCGTTGGAACTACGATCAGAAGAGCGTTTCGGACCGATCCACGCTGTTCAACTCTCTGGCTGGCGGTGGCGCTGTCGGGACACCTCCCAACCAGCTCTGCCTGATCAACACCGACCCTCTCGCCCAGTCGGCTACGCCTCTCCCTCTCGGCGGTGCTGACCTTCTCTGCATTGGTACCGGAGGCGAGACTCTCACACCTGTGGGTCCCAGCTTCCCGGGCGTGACCGACTTCCCGGGCGCGCAGGATTGCTTCATCGACGAGAACGGCGAAGAGCGCTGCTTCCTGCCGGGACAGCAAATTCCGACCTACAACATGGCTCGCGTCCTCAAGGGTTCGCCCACCGAGGAAACCTGGAACGCCTTCACCGGTCGTTTCGTGATCGACTACGCGGCCGAGCTGCCCTTCACGGATGAGACTCTGACCTACTTCAGCTGGTCACGAGGCTATCGTCCCGGCGGCTTCAACCCCGCAGTCAACCCGGAACAGCCAGGATTCGGCGGAGTCGCCGATACGTTCGCACCCGAGTTCGTGAACGCCTATGAAATTGGCGCGAAGAACTCGATTCTGGACTGGGGCCTGCAGGCCAACCTCACGGCCTTCTTCTATGACTACAAGGATTATCAAGTCTCGAAGATTGCCAACCGTACCGCACTCAACGAGAACACCGACGCCTTCGTCTGGGGTCTCGAGCTTGAGTCGATCTGGGTGCCGCCGGTCCTGCCGGGCGCTTTGATCAACTTCAACTTCTCGTACCTGGGAAGCAAGATCTCGGAGGATTTCAAAACCGCAGATCCGCGCGACCCCAATGGCGAGCGCCACTACGAGCAATCTGGCGCAGGGACAAACCCGAACTATCTGGGCAAGGACTCCATCTTCGCGCAGCCCTGCGTCGTCAACAAGGAGAAGTTCTTTGACGCCTACTTCGATGGGCGGCTGGATGGCATCGGAGACGGTGGTTACAACTACTTCGTCAACGAGCCGATCACCTTTGCCAACGTGGTTCACAACGGCGAAGAGAAGCGAGCGCCCACGTTGCTCAACTGTGGAGCCATGGAATCGGTTCCGAACGCAGCGGGCGAGGCCGAAAACATCTCCAGCAACCCGGAGAATGGCAAGTCGCTCGAGTATGAGTACAACCTGAAGGGCAACGAGCTGGCGAACGCACCTGAGTTCTCGTTCAGCCTCGGCGCTCAGTACACGTTCCCGATCGAGTCTCTGGGAATCGACATCACACCTCGTACGGACTTCTACTGGCAGAGCGCCATGTGGGGTCGTATCTACAACGCGCCTCTGGACAAGATTCCGTCCTGGTACCGTTGGGATGCACAGATGATCTTCGAAGATGCTGAAGGTCGCTGGTTCGTTCGAGGCTATGTGAAAAACATCCTCAACGACGACAACGTGACCGGCATGTATGTCTCTGATGCCGCGACCGCCAACTTCACAAACGTGTTCACCATTGAGCCACGCCTCTTCGGCTTTGCCGTCGGAGCGCGACTCTAAAAAGCGCGTTTGCTTCGCAAAGAGCCCGGGCCCTCAAAAGGGGTCCGGGCTTTTTTTGTGCTCTCGAGCACAGCGACAAAAGTCGACCGGCCATCTCCGGCCGTTTGGGCGCGATCAGGGCAGGTAGGAAGCTGCGAGCGCCCGAAATGCTTCGACCTGATGGTTTTGCCAAGCCTCGTCACGTCCAAGTTCTGCGGCGAGAATCGCTGCCGCATCGGGGGCGGCGGCTATCGCCGCGCGTGCATTCAGCAAAAGGCAACGTGTGCGCCGTGCGAGGACATCATCGAGCGTGCGTGCCATTTCAAACCGCGCGGCCCAGGCCACCTGCCCTCGAGAGTATGGCAGATCCGGGTGCAGGAGAGTCTCTCCATCGGGGAACTCGGCCAGAAACGTCTGGACCGCTGCGGCATCTGACCCGTACATCTCCATATGTCCGTCTGCGGGCAAAGCTGGATCATCTCGGTCCATCCAGCCGTGGAGATGCAGCTCTTCGGTCCGGCAGGGCCTCTCCTCAAGCCCGGCAATACTCGCCGCATCATTGACGGTATCTTCGGCCATCTTCCGGTAAGTCGTCCACTTGCCACCCACGATCGTGACCAATCCGGATTCCGAAATCAGAACCGAATGCTCGCGTGAAATGGACTTCGTGCCGCCTGTCTCCGCATCAGCCTTCACCAGCGGCCGCAGCCCGGCGAAGCAACTCAGGATGTCTTCCTGTTTGGGGTCGTGGTCCAGATAGCGGGCTGCGTTGCGCAGGATGAACTCGATTTCCTCGGCCATCGGCCGGGGCTCGATATCGGCCTCGGGTACCTCGGTATCGGTTGTCCCCACCAGACACCGATCATGCCACGGAATGACAAATAGAACTCGGCCATCATCCGTTTGTGGAACCATGATCGCGGTATCCGAGGGCTGAAAGCTGCGGTCGAGGACGATATGCACGCCTTGGCTCGCCGTGACGGTAACACCGGCCCGGGAATCGTCGAGGCGACGCACGGAATCAGTAAAAACGCCGGTAGCATTGATCACGACCGAGCCGTGCAAATTATGCTGGCGGCCGGTCTCTGCATCGGTGGCAGCGACCCCAACCACCTGACCATCTTTTTTCAACAACCGATCCACCGACATATAGTTGAGCAGAGTCGCGCCCTCGTCCGCGGCCGTCATGGCGAGAGAAAGAGCGAGCCGCGCATCGTCGAATTGAGCGTCGTAGTACTGGACCCCGCCGAGCAGACTTTCGGTTTCCACATTGGGAATCTTGGCCATGGTGGTCTTCCGATCGAGAATTCGGGAACGGGCCAGATTGAGCTTGCCAGCGAGGCGATCGTATAATTTCAGCCCCACACCGTAAAAAGGACCTTCCCACCATCGGTATCGGGGTACGATGAAAGCCAGATCGTGGACCAGATGAGCCGCATTACGACACAACAGGCCGCGTTCGCGCAGGGCTTCGAGGACCAGCGATACATTGCCCTGCTGCAGGTAGCGCACGCCACCATGCACCAACTTGGTGGAACGGCTCGAGGTTCCTTTCGCGAAGTCCCATTTCTCGAGCAGGAGCGTCCGGTAACCGCGGCTCTGGGCATCGACGGCGATTCCCAGGCCCGAGGCTCCTCCGCCGACCACAATGACGTCCCAGGGTCCGTCATCGAGAGAAGCTATCATTCGATCGCGATTCACAGGTTTCCTCTGACACAAAAAGAACGCAGCAGCACGCGACTCTACCTTCAGGCCGCCGGCAGGTTTTGGGTCAATTGACGTTCCAGAACCGCTGCCGCTTCGTCAAAAATTTCGGTGCCATAGATCGGATCGTCATGATCCAGCACGAAAGTCGACTGATATGGGGCCCCGTCCGCACCACGAATCCGCCGGATAATCGCCGGGGCATCTGCAAGCTTGTCGCCGTGACAATCGAATAAAAGTTGTCGGAACGACGCGTAATGGCGCCCCTCGTCCGCGACTACGGTTCGGAGGAACGACCCGAAGGGAGCGCCCAGAAGGTCATAGAGCGGCAGATTCCCGCGGTAGCCCCGAATTGTCGCCAGTTCGTCATAGGCCAGCAGACATAGGATCTCGAACTCGCTGCCGAAAAGATGCTCGATGCCCCCGAAATCCGGTCGGCGCGCATCCAGATCCGCCTGCAATCCCGGTCGGAAGAGTTTGCAAATGCCGCGAAAGGCCGCGTAATGAGCCTCTTCCTCCACCGCCCAGTTCTGAAAAACCTCAAGGAAAGCCTCGGAGAATTCAACCGAAAGCCCCTGCACGAAATCCACCAGGAATCGAGCGTCGTATTCGGTGAGCATATCATCGAGAAGGGTCGCCTTCAGCCGAGAGCGCAACTCGGGCTCAAGAGCCTCGAGGCTCGCCGTCAGGCTCTCGTCAGGCGAGAATTCCCCATGGGCTTCGTTCGACATCAGGTATCCGAAAAGGTGGTCATTGAGTGCCGTGCGCGCAAGGTGTAGCGAGGGAATTGGTGACGCAACAGCGAATTTATCGCCGCCTCGGAGGAGTGCTCCTCAGGGCTGGCCAGGAGCATATCGGACGGCATATTCCGTATCCGATCCGGACCCGCTTGCGGAAGATGGTCGGGTTGCCGCCCAAACCTCGGCCGTGGGTGGTCTCGGAGGAAGGTTTGCTCGCAACCACCGGCAAGATCGAAGACCGTGCTGCATCCGTTGATATCATCTGCTTTCCGATTATTGACTGGGATTTCCGATTCCAGCGCCCCCAACAGCTCATGCGGGCGCTGGCCGCTCGTGGCCACCGCATTTTCTGGATCGACCCGGACTCCTTGCTCACGGGCGCACACCTCGAGCCTGGAGCCGCACCACGCCTGTCGCTGATCGAGAAAGGCATCTTCCGCGTCAAACCCGGCATGGCCGAGGCTTGCAACCTCTATACCGACACCCTCAATGAGGCCAATCAGGCCGCATTGGTCGCGTCGCTGCGAGAATTGGCGAGACGGGAAGGCATCTCGACGGCCGCATCCATCGTGCAGTTGCCGTTCTGGAGCGATGCAGCACTGGCGCTTCGCGACCGAGGCTGGCGGGTTCTCTACGATTGCATGGACGACCACGAGGGCTTTGCCACCAACGACGCCGAGATGATCGGCCGCGAAAAGCGCCTCGCCGAGGACGCGGACGCGATCGTCGTCACCTCGCGCGCGCTGGCGACGAAGTTGGCCTTCTCGGCCAAGCCCTTGCACCGAATCCCCAATGCCGGCGACTTTGATCACTTCGCCAACCCCTCGCCGGAGTCGCCGGCCGGTCTTCCCAAAATCGAGGGGCCGGTGATCGGTTACTTCGGCGCTATTTCCGCATGGTTCGATTTTGATCTGCTTCGTGATGCCGCGGCCAAGCACCCCGAGTGGACGTTTCTGCTCATTGGCTCCACCTTCGGAGCACCCCAACATGACGACCTCAAGGCCTTGCCACACGTTCATTTTCTGGGCGAGAAGCCCTACAGCGAACTCCCCGCCTGGCTCGCTCGCTTCGATGTTGCCACCATTCCCTTCCAGTCCACGCCCCTGATCGAAGCAACGGACCCGGTAAAGGCCTATGAATACATGGCGGCCGGCAAGCCTGTTGTCACCAGCGATCTTCCGGAACTGCGGCCGCACGGGAATCTGTTCCAGCAGGCAAACGACCCGGCCAGCTTCACACGCAAGCTCGAGGAGGCGCTCGAGGGCTCGGATGCGACCGTCGTTGCGGCTCGCCGACGCTTCGCGAGAGAAAACTCCTGGCAATCACGCGGGGCCGCAATGGCCGACATCGTGAACGATATGTTCCCGAAAATCAGCATTATCATCGTGACCTGGAACAATCTCGGCTTCACCCGGCAGTGCCTGGACTCGCTGCGGGCGAATACCTCATGGCCATGCTGGGAAGCAATTCTGGTCGACAACGGCTCGACCGATGAAACTCCCGCCTATCTCGAAGAGCAGGCGGCAGGCGAACCTCGCATCACTCTCGTCCTGAATAAGGAAAATCGGGGGTTTGCGGCGGCAAACAATCAGGGCCTCGCACGCGCTTCCGGTGATTTTCTCGTGCTGCTGAACAACGATACCGTTCTGCCCCGCGGTTGGCTGAGCCGTCTGATCCATAATCTCGAAGCTGATCCCGAGATCGGGCTGATCGGTCCCGTCACCAATAACGTCTGGAACGAGGCACGACAGGACGCCGGCTATCGCGATCTCGGGGGCCTTGTCGAGTTTGCCCAGTCCTGGGGTAACGAACACGAAGACATGCTCTATCCGATCGATGTCCTGGCGATGTACTGCGTCGCCATGCCGCGCGCCGTCTATCAAAAAATCGGCGACCTCGACGAACGCTATGGCATCGGCATGTTCGAGGACGACGACTATGCCCATCGCGTCCGAGCGGCTGGTTACCGGGTCAGTTGCGCGGAAGAGGCTTATATTCATCACGCCGGGCGGGCCAGTTTCCGAAAAATGGCTGATGCCAAGTACCGCAGCCTCCATGAAGAGAATCGCAAGATCTACGAAGACAAATGGGCCTGCAACTGGCGACCTCATGAGGGGAATCGCCACGATACCGCGCGCTTTGCTGCGGAAATAACAGAGCGGATTGCCAAAGGTCCCCGCGGCGAAGTGGTGATTTTTCCGCCCAATATCGGATGGGCGATCGACCTCTTCCAACGCCCGCACCAATTGGCAGTGGCACTCGGCCAATTGGACCATCTGGTCTTCTTCTGCCTGCACGATTACGACGACCCCGAGGGCCCGCGGCTCCGGGAGATCGCACCGAATGTCATCCTGAGCTCCGTTCCCTTGTGCGCGTTTGATGGCGTCCAGTCCCCGATCGTCTTCACGATGCCGTATAATGGTTATGAGGCGGCATACTTTCGTGAGGCGCGAATCGTCTATGAATCAGTCGATGTGCTGGAAGTCTTTGGCGGTCCGCAAGAACGTCTGCGCCGGGAGCATGCGCGCCTGGTCCGCGAAGCCGACCTCGTGGTCGCGACCGCCGACCGCCTCGTGCAGGAAATAGTCGAGATACGACCTGACGTTCTCCTCGTGCCCAATGGCGTGGACTTCGACCACTTCGCAACCGCAGGCGTGATTCCCGAGGCATCGATCGACCATCTGCCCGGCCCGGTGATCGGGTACTTCGGAGCCTTGGCCCGTTGGGTCGATTATGAGCTGATCCGGCGAACCGCATTGGCGCGCCCCAAGTGGAGCTTCGTTCTCGTCGGCCCCGATCACGATGGGAGTGCTGCCGCCAGCGGGCTGGGCGAATTGCCCAACGTTCACCTGATCGGCCCCCGCCCCTACGCAGATTTGCCGTCGATCCTCGCCGCTTTCGATGTCGCGACGATTCCCTTTATCGTTGATGACCTGACCAACGCCGTCTCACCACTCAAGCTTTTTGAATATATGGCGGGAGGGTGCCCAACAGTCACAACCGCGATGCAGGAGTGCCGAAAGGAGAACTCCGTCAGGGTCGCGCAAGGCGCGGAGGACTGGTTGCCGCAACTCGACGCAGCAGTCGCCGAGGGGCGGTCGCCCGAGCGCGTCCATCAGCTCCGTCAAGCAGCCGAACGCCACACCTGGAAAGCACGTGCCGCAGCGATTCTGAGCCGCGTGGCCATCACCGAGAGCGTCTGAATCGTTCCCGCAAACGACTCAGAAGACTCGGCGGAGGAGCTTGTCTCGCCTCCGCTTCCTCCAGCTGCATTTGCCGCTGGAGTTGAAACTCTGATTCCAGCCGTTCCGCCTCATCGATCAACTCGCGACGAAAATCGACGAGATGAGAGAGGCCACCTGCCGCCACGGCCTGCTTGAGTAAACTTGCATGCGCCCCTACCATCCGATCCGGACTCAGAAGCTCGCGTAACTCTTCGGCCCGCCGGACCGCGCCGCGACCAAGCATCGCCTTTCTTGTCGTTGCCTCCTGCAAGGCTGCTGCGAGTGCCTGAATGTCTGCGCTCGAAGGCGCGGAAGCCTCACGAAAACGGATCTCCGAATGGACGAGATGCGGATCTGCGGGCGTTCGATCGAAAACAAGACCTGCGGGTTCCGCATCGTCGACGCCGAGGAGAAAGCCCGCGTCGCCTGTTGGGGCCAGAACCGCCGGAACCCCGGCCTGCAAGGCCTCGACAGCGGCCAAACTCAAGCCCTCAAAGAGCGAGGGCTGCACAAAAAAGTCGGCCGCTGCAAGCAACTCGGGGACATCGGAGCGCTCCCCCAGGATCCGGAAATGCTTCGTCAGGTCCAATGCCTCGAGACGTTTCTCCAACTGCGCCGCGTAAAGAGAGTCGCCCACCTCGCCAGCCAGTAACACCTGACAGAAAAGCCCCTGCCGGGCGCATCGAGCCACGGCCTCGGCTAGCAAGAGCTGTCCTTTGACCGGTTCCAGACGGCCAACCAACAGCAGGACGCAGGCCTCGGGGTCGAGGTTCAGTTCGGCTCGTTTCGCCTCGCGGTGGGTTGTGCCCAAAACCCGCAAGCGGTCGCTTGCCGCATTCCGGACAACGGCAATCCGACCCGGATCAATCGAAAAGCGTGCTGCGTGAAAATCCGCAACGGTCTGGCTCACGGCGATATAACCGTGGACCAGAGAGTCCAGCGCACAAACGGTTTCATGAGCTGCGGCACCCATCCATCCGTATTCATTGTGCACCGTCATCACGACCGGAATGTCCTGCGCGGCCGCAGCCGGAACCCCCAACCACGAATAGTGTGCCGAGAGAACATCCACATTTTGATCCGCAAAAAGAACCGCCAACTCGCCCTCCGGGTCCTGCTCCCCGAGAACGAAAACCTCCAGGCCTTCGGCCACGAGTTCTTCGGCCAGGATGCCTCCGGCCTTGTCGCAGATCACCAGCACGCGAAATCCCTGCGCTGAGAGTCGACGCGCGAGAATCGCGACAATATTTTCCAAACCGCCCGATCCGAGCGAGGGCACCTGCAAGGCCACACACGGCTGGCGCTCCAGGCCGTCCTCTGCTGAGCGGTCGGGTTCCGGCATGAGCATTTGGGTGGGTGCGTCCGATCGATCCGCCCGCACCGCACCCGACGCCAGGCCCGCGAGACCTCGCCGAAGTCCTTCAACCGTCCGCGCCGTGGGGCAGATATCTTCGCGCAAGTCTGCGCGCGCATTCATCGCGGCCATGAGTTCCTCGCGGCTGATGTTCTGATCCGCTCGCCGGTCCCAATCTTGCGCAACGGCTGCCGGGGGCATGGGCAGTGTTCCCCGCGGAATCCCGGCGAAGGATCGTCGGGCATTTGGCGGTGAAACTCTCGTTGCCTCTCCGCCGGCAAGCTGATCTGCGGCATCACGCAGGACCCGAACGACTCCTTCGTCTCCGGCGCCCTCCCCTAACGCATCCGCGAGCCGACAGCGGACTTGCGCTCGTGCACGAGGATCCGCCCAGCGCCCCCCACCTAACCGAAAACAAAAGTCCTCCAACAAATCTGTCGCGAGGAGATTCGCGGGGAATTCCGCGCCGCGAGAAGTACCATCGCAGCGCACCAGAATCTCGTCGAGGAATCGTGTTTCGTGGCGCGCGATGACCGCCGCGATCACCTCCCGGGGCCGCGAGACGCCCGGCAGACGCAATGCTGATTGGACGCGACTGCGTCGCAGCATCACCTGACTGGTGACCAAAGGCACGCCGCTGACCCAGCGAAGCAGAAATTCGCTCTCGTCGATCGGTCTGGAACCAACATTCTGATCAGGTGTACCGAACGAATCCACGCCTTCGGCTCGCATCACGACCGCCGCGGCCGTTCCGGCCATCGCTCGCGAAGAGCGGACCAGAGCCTCGGGCGCAAGAGAGTCACCTTCGCTCAAAAAGATCAGGAGGTCAGATGCGCAGGAAGCGATTTTCTCGGCAAAATCCGAGTCCCGAAGTGAAATTACCTCCGCGGGCTGTAGGGTCTGGTCCCGCAAGCCCTGCGAATCCGGGTCCAGGGGCCCCAAAACCGCGACCGCCGGGGTTCGGGGGGGATTGTCATTATCGCGACCCACTGGGTCTCACTGTTGCATCCATCGGAGCGGCACGCGAAGCTCCGATGGTGGAAAACTTGCGGGAGGATTCTCCAACGATAGCGCTGAATGAGGATTCCGTTGTGGACTTCCTATGCCAGCGAGGGCTGATCCCACCGGGAACCCCCTGTGCGGTCGAGTCCGCCGGCGACGGGAATATCAATTGGGTTCGGCGCGTGCGAGCGCCCGACGGTCAGAGCTGGATCATCAAGCAAGCACGCGAGCAATTGGAGAAATTCCCCCAATACCGGGCAGATACCCGAAGAATCCTCATCGAAGCATCGTGGATCCGCCATGCCGCCACAGTCGATCCGGACCACTGCTGTCCGACAATCCTCGACTTCGACCCCGACCAGCGCGTTCTCGTTCTGGAAGACCTCGGCACCTGCCCCCGCCTCGACCACGAGCTACTGTCGACACGCGACCTCACCTCGGCACTCGAGACCATCGGGGGTCTGCTCGGGCGCGTCCACCAAAGCACACAGGACCAAGCGGTTCTGCGATCGAAGTTTCGGAACGAGGATATGCGCCAGCTTCACTTCGCGCATATTTTCGAGCTGCCCTTTGGCGATAATGACTTCCCCCTGCCCCAACCCGTCCGCGAGGGCGCAGGCAATCTCCGTGACGACGAGCCGCTACAGCGTCGCATCACCGCTCTCCATCAGCAGTGCCGGGACGAGGAGCTCGTGCTGGTGCACGCCGACCCGCAGCCGGGAAATATTCTCCTTTCCGCGCAGGGCACAAAGCTGCTCGATGCAGAGATCGCCCATATGGGCTGTGCGGCGCTGGACCCCGGCTTGCTGCTCGGCCACCTCGGGCTCGCCGCCATTGCACTCAAGGACGAATCCTCTCTGCGTCGTCGCGCCGCCGCGCTCTGGCGTGGTTATAGCGAAGGAGCACGCGACCTGGCCGCATGGGAGACCACGGTACAAATCGCGGGTGTGGAAATCTTGCGACGCACGATCGGTGCGGCCCGAGTCGCCGCTGTTGGTGAAGTCACGGCGTCTCTGACGGCCATCGACACCGGATGCTCGTGGATTTCCGAGCCCGCGGCCACCATCGAGGAACTGGAAATTCGATGAAGCAAATCATTCTCGACACAGATATCGGCAGCGATGTGGACGACGCTCTTTGCCTGGGACTGGCACTGGCGGAGCCGTCGATCGAATTGATCGGCATCACGACAGTCTCGGGGGATACCGCATGCCGTGCCCGGATCGCACGGAAGTTGGCACGCCTCGCCGGACAATCCGGAATTCCCGTGTTTGCGGGTACCGTCGATCCCGTAGATGACGAAAAGCGGTTTTTCTGGCACGGCCAGGAAGGGGACGGTATTCTCGACGAAAGCGATCGGGACGCGCTGCCGACAGAGACGGGCGTCGCGGCACTCGCACGGATGATCGAAACGCATCCCCAAGCGGAAGTGGTTGCCGTGGGCCCGCTGACCAATATCGCCCGACTCATTCTCGAGGCACCTCAGACGGCCGCGAAAATCCCGCAACTGACGATCATGGGCGGCCACCTGCGCGAGATTACATTCGGTCAAAAAAGCTTTCCCTTCGGCATCGACTATAATATCTGCTCCGATCCAGCCGCCGCGACGATCGTTCTCGAGGCGCAAATTCCGACCCGATTGGTGACCGCCGACGTTACCTTGCAGACATGGCTTACGCCGGACGACCGCGATCGTCTCGCCGATGGCGCCGGTCCGGCACGTGCCGCCATCCTGCGGGCTCTCGACCGCTGGACCCCCATACAGCGATCCCTTTTCGAGGGCTTCGTGGGTGATCTTTCCGGCAATGCAGCCTTTCTGCACGACCCGCTGGCACTTGCCTGCGCACTCGATGAATCTCATTGCGAGTTTGAAGATCTTGGAATCAGCACGGGCTGGGATGGCGATGTCTTCCGAACCTACGAAGACCCCAAGGGACGGAAAATCCGCTGTGCCACGGCAATCGACGGTCCACGCTTTGCCAAGTTCTTCGTCCGCGCCCTGAGGGCTCTCTGACGAAGGACTGCGCGAAACTCAGTTCTCGGGGTTTCCGCCCAAAACCTGAAACGCCCTTTCCAAACCCGCATGATCCCCCAGCAGGACGAGGACATCCTCTTCCTCGATTCGAAAATCCGGGTCGGGGTTGGCCGACGGCAGTCCCCCGCGAACGACCGCAATCAAGGTAACGCCGGTCTGCTCCCGTAATTGCAGATCGCGAATCGTGCGACCGATACCCGCCGAGGCAGGCTCGACGAGGTAGGTCTCGGTCATCGCTGCCACGAGAAGTTTCTGCACATCGCGAAGGCCTTGACCGGGCAAGTCCAAACCACGCAGCATCTCGTAGCCGTCCTGGCGAATCAAGGAGATCTGCAAATCGATCACATTGCGCGGGATATGGAGACGGCGCAAAACTCGGGCAAAAATCTCGACCGAGGTCTCGAACTCCTCGGGAATCACCTCATCCGCACCCAGAGCCCGCAACGGCTCCATCTCCGTGACATAGCGCGTGCGGACCAAAATAGCGGCCGAGGCGTTCAGCTCCCGAACCAGTCCGGTTGCCCGCTGACTGGCCACCGCGTCGGAGATCGCGATGACCACGATCGACGCCCGCGAAACTGCCAGAGTTTCCAAAACCTCGCGACTCGTCGCATCCCCGAAGACGACATGCTCTCCGCGCGAGCGCGCCTCTGCGACGCGGGCAGGGTTCAGAGCAGCGACGCGGTAGGGAACGCCCGTCTCGCGCAAAACTTTTGCCAGATTGCGTCCGTTCAACCCATAACCCAGAATCACGACATGTCCGTCGACCGGCGGCTCGTCCGCCAGAGAATCCAGAGTCGTCCCGCGCCGACGCTGCCACCACAAACCCAACCTCTCGGCCGGCCCCAGCAGCAGGGGCGAGACCCCGAATGTGATCACGGCAATGCCGACCAGAAGTTCCTGTGCGCCGGGCGGAAAAAGGCCCGTCGGCCCGGCTATCTGGAGAAGGATGATGGCCAACTCGCCCAACTGAGACAGGCCCACGGCCACGACGAGCGCCAGACGCAGCGAACCGAGGACGGGCAAGAGAAGCACCAGAAAAATGAGGATCTTGCCAAGCATCAACCCGGCGGCGCCGAGCAGAACTTCCACAGCATGCGTCATCAGGAACTCGTAGCCGAGGTGCATTCCGATGGAGATGAAAAACAGGCTCGCAAAGACATCCCGAAGCGGCGCCATATCGGCAAAGACCTGGTGTGAATAGTCGGAGTCGGAAAGAACCAGCCCGGCGATCAGCGCTCCCACCTCCAGTGAGAGAGACATACTTTCCGCGAGCCAGGCCGTACCGAGGCAGATCAGAACGACCGTGACCGTAAAGAGTTCGCGAAGTCCCAGCCCGGCAGCCTCGCGCAGCAGGGCTGGCAAGACGACCCTCGCCAGCGCGACGATACCTACAACCACGACGCAGGCCGTGCCCAGGGCGCGTGCAATCTCCGAAAGATCAATGCCCTCCGGTTTGCCCAGCAGCGGAATCAGCAACACAATCGGGACAACCGACAGATCCTGCAGCACCAGAATGCCGGTCGCGACGCGACCTTGTGGGGCGTCGAGTTGGCCACGATCCGCAAAGAGCTTCAGAGCGACCACGGTGCTGGAATGCACCAGAATAAAAGACAGCAATACGGCCGAGGGACCAGCCCAGCCGGCAATTCGAGCAAAACCGAAGGCAAGGCACCCCATCAACAGAATCTGGCCAACGCCCGCCAACAGAACCCGCCAGCCGAGGCGGGCCAATTCGGCCACCGAAAGCTCCAGACCAATTGCAAAAAGAAGGAGAATGGCGCCTGCCTGCCCGAGGCGCTCGACGACCTCTGCATCCTGGACCCATCCAGTTCCCTCCGGGCCCAGCAGGATGCCGGTCAGCAGAAAACCGACCAGACTCGGCACACCTACCCGATGGCATACGAAGACAATCGGAATGGAAGCCGCGAGCAGCAGGACGACATCGCGAAGTTCCATCCCTGTTTTCTAGATTTATTGCAGACCACATGCAATTACACGCTAAGGACTGAAGGCGGCACCTGCCGAAAGGCTCCCCAGCCAACCGGCCCGTGTACCCCACTCGCTTTCCTCAACCGGGGCAAACGGATTTCATGCAAACTCTCCATCTGGAAAACTCCCGACTCCAACTTGCGATCGAGCCGGAAGCCGGTGCCAGCATCTCCGCCTTCGCACTCCGGCACGGCGGGGAATGGATACCCGTCCTGCGGCCCACCCCGCCCGAGGCAATCCGGGCCGGAAACTCCTCTGCCATGTCCTCATTCCTCCTGGTGCCTTTCTCCAATCGGCTCACGGGAGCCCAGTTCTCCTTTCAGGGGGAGCACTATCAGCTTCAGGCCAACGCCGACGGCGGCTACGCGATTCATGGTTGTGTACGAAAGCGACCCTGGACTCTGGAGAAGCAGACGTCGGACCACTTGCAGCTATCGTTCCGCAGCACCGACTTCGCCGACCTCGATTTCCCCTTCCCCTTTCGCGCCCAAATCATCTACGGCCTCAGCAACGACACCCTCACGGCAGAGTTGACCGTAACCAACACCGGAGACAAACCGATGCCCGCTGGAGCGGGCTTTCATCCCTACTTTCAGCGCGCCCTTTTCGACCCGACAGAGCGAGTCGAACTGGAATTCTCGGCAACCGGTGCCTATCGCGACCTCAGCCCCGAGGAAGCCGCGCAGGAGCTGCGCTCCGAGCAGAAATTCCATCCGATGCGCCCGCTTCCCGACCGAGGGTTCGACACTTGTTTTGCCGGCTGGAACCATCGAGCGAAGCTCCGCTGGCCCAAAAGTGAGGTCACCGGGGAGATCGAGAGCGACGCCTCATTGGGACATATCATCTTGTTCACCCCACCCGCAGAGCCTTTCTTTGCACTCGAGCCGGTGAGCAACGCCAATAATGGCTTCAACCTCCTCGCCAAGGGCCTCACCGATGCCGGGGTGAAAGTTCTGCAAAGCGATGAGGCTCTCGTCGCCGGCTTCCGGTTCCGATTATGATGAACCAGCCAACCATCGTTCTCACGGTCGCGATGCCGGTGGAAACTCGAGGCCTGCAAGATATCCTCGAGAATCGCCAGCGCCTCGACCACGAAGGACTCTTCGGGCTCGCAGGTGATGTCGCCGGCGTGGCCACCTGGATTGTCCAGACCGGCGTGGGCCCGACCCCGGCTCGCAAGGCCGCCGAAAGAATCGTGAAGTGTGGACCCAGAGCGATCATTGCCACCGGCCTCGCAGGCGCTTTGTCCTCCGCCATTCGCCCCGGAAGCCTGATTCTTCCCCACGAGGTACGCTCTCCCGAGCAGCCCGCCGGCCCCGGCCTCCACCCCGCGCCCACGCTCCTGGCAACCGCCCGCGCTGCGGTGGGTGGAAGCCGGATTTCCACCAGCACCGGAATTCTGTTGACGGTAGACCAACCCATCCATCGCCCGCGCGACAAATCCAGCCTGGCGAAGACCACCGGAGCGATCGCCGTTGATATGGAAAGTGCCGAGATTCTGCGGGTCGCCGCCGCAAATCAGGTCCCTGCGCTGGTCCTGCGCGGCATCTCCGACGGGGCGCGCGACAGCCTGCCCGATTTCGGCAACAGGGATCCTGCCTCGCTGCGGGGGCAATTGGGGATCGCCGCCGAAGCCCTCGGCAGTCCCCGAAAACTGCGGAATCTGCTTTCGATCGCACGAGGCACACGTCGCGCCTTCAAAACCATGGGATTTGCTCACGCGGCTCTGATCCCCGCGCTTGCCAGAACGCTGCGTGAGGGCTACTGACCTGACGGTCAGAGTTGCTTCAAACCAAGCCGATTGCAGCGCTGTTCTGGACTTTCTGAGGAGGATGTAAAAATGAGGTTCCCACTCCATATCGCGACCGACATGGCCAAATGGCAGTTTCAGAACAAGGTTGCGGGGAATGAACGCTACCCGATCGTGCTGATGCTGGAGCCTCTCTACACCTGCAATCTCGCTTGTATTGGCTGCCTGCCCGAGCGCCACACAGGAAAACTGGCCGATCGCCTCTCTCTGGAAGAATGCCTCAAGTCGGTGGACGAATGCGGAGCCCCTGTAGTTTCGATCTGCGGCGGCGAACCGACGCTCTATCCTGAGATCGTCGAGTTGATCGAAGGCTGCATCGCCCGCAAGAAACAGGTCATTCTCTGCACCAACGGGCTCGAGCTCGATGACTTCTACGCAAAAGCGAAGCCCCATAAGCGTCTCCTGGTGAACGTCCATCTGGACGGCATGCGCGAGACTCACGATATGGTCTGCGCCAAAGAGGGCGTTTTTGATGCCGCCATCGAGGGCATCAAGGAAGGACTCCGCCGGGGGTACTCTGTCTCGACCAACACCACCGTCTATCGCGAAACCAGTCTGGAAGAACTCGAAGAACTCGCCGCGATGCTGAGCCCGATGGGTGTGCAGGGCATCCTCGTCTCACCGGGATACCACTACGAAAAGATCACCGGCGGCGAAGAACATTTCATGTTCCGCGAAGAGATCGAGAAGAAATTCAAACGCGTCCTGCAGCTGTCGAAATCCTATGCGATTTCCTCGACCCCGCTCTTTCTGGAGTTTGCGGCCGGGCTTCGTGATTACCCCTGTACCCCCTGGGGCAACCCGACACGGACGCCACGCGGATGGAAAGGCCCCTGCTATCTTGTCGGCGAACGCTTCTACCCGACTTGGGAATCTTTCTGGAACGATGTCGATTGGGACTACTGGGCAAGCCGCAAGGACGAGCGCTGCCTGAATTGCAAGATGCACTCCGGATTCGAGCCCAGCGTGGTCCGTCATCTCGGTTCCAGCCCGTCGGATATGTGGAAGATGGCTCGCTATCAGTTCGGGCCGCGCCCGGGCGGCAAGCCCGACGCCGTGCCGGTCTGAACCAGAGCTGGCCACAGGTCATCGCCTGCAGAGCAGGTACCGCGTTTCCGGACCAACTAGCCCGTCACGGTGTCGGAACCGGCACCAGCGCGTCCCTTCCAATAGGCACCCCGTCCCCGGAAATGGCGCCAGGCGGAATCAAAGGTCATCGACGCGTAGAGGACTCCGGCCAAAGGCAGGGCCAATGACAGCCATGCGCTGCGTCCGTAGAGGACGAGCGTCGGCAGAAAAGTTGCTGCCATGAGCAACCAGGCCCCCAAACCCCAAAGTGCCCACACGCCGTCGCCGGCAAGAACCCCTGCGACGAGAGCCAGGGGCGGAACCAAATAGAGCAGCGAGAGACCGAGCAAGGTTCCGGCAAGCAGTCCCCATGAATAGTTCAATTGGGTAAATGCACTGCGCGCGACCATATCCCAGACCTCACGGAGGCCGACGTAGGGACGAATGCTGCGCTCACTCTCGGTCAATCCGAGCCAGATGGGCCCCTGCGCCTTGAGCGCGCGACCAAAGGCACAATCATCGATAATTTCCGAACGCAGCGGAGAGACGCCGCCTGCCGCTTCCAGGGCCGCCTGTCGGACCAACATACAGCCACCCGCGGCCGCCGCGACAGAATCTGCTGGATCGTTGACTTTCGGAAAGGGGTAGAGCTTTTGAAAGAAATAGACGAACGCGGGGATCAATAACCGCCCCCAGCCCTGCTCCGCCTCGAGTCGCACCATCAGAGAGACCAGTGAAAGTTTCTGCGACTCGCCCCGCGCCACGAGGCGCCGAAGATTCCCCGGCGAATGCTCGATGTCCGCATCCGTCAGCAGGAACCAACTCGCTTGTTTTTCGCCTGCAGGCCGACCCGCTGCGGAAACGCCTGTTTCCAGGGCCCACATCTTGCCAACCCAACCCGTCGGCCTCGGGGACGTCGACAGGATCTGCAGCGGCACATCACTCACGACTGTCGAGGCACACGCTCGCGCCACCCCAGCCGTATCGTCGCTACTCTCGTCGTCGACTAAAATCACCGAGAATTGTCCGGGATAATCCTGCTGGAGGAGTGAGCGCAGCGAGCGCTCAATCACGGCAGACTCGTTTCGGGCCGGCACGATCGCGATGACATCCGGCCACTTCGCCGGTGCCCTTTCGCCGCCCTCCAAACGCTGATCCCCACACCAGAATCGCCCATGAGCGAAGGCGAGATAAACCCAGGCCACAAAAGAAATTGCGGCCAAAGAGGCAAGCGAGATCACGCAGCGGCCCCGGACGCTGCCTTCGGTGCTTCCGCCACCATGGCTTCCGCCGCCATACGGCCGCTCATCGTCGCACTCTCCAACGTGGCTGGAAGCCCGGTCTGAACCCAGTCTCCGCAGAGGAAGAGCCCGGGAACGGTCGTCCGCACCGAAGGTCTCTCCGCATGGGCAACCGGCGTGGGCGCCATCGTCGCATGTCTCTCTCGAACCACATGCATATGCTCCACGGACATACCGTGCACTTCGGGGAGAAGTTCTCCCAGTTCTCGTGCCACGATTGCCTTCACTTCTGCGTCCGGCACGCCGTCCAATTCGCGAGCACCGCTGGTGACGCACGAAAGAAGACCGGTGCCATCCGTGCGGTCCTGCCGGATCCGGTCCGAATTGAATACCCATTGGGTCGTCGTCCCGATCAACCCGACTACCGCGGGCAGGTCCACCGGAGCCGGCAGCGACACATGGGTCGATACAATCGGCGCTGTCGCCTCAAGGCTTTCCGGGATCCCCCCAAGCACCTCGGTCAAGGGACGGTCGTCGATTTCCAGACGGCCCAGCGCGCCCGGCGTCGTTGCCAGAATCACCCCGCGGCCCCGCCGCTCTTCACCGCTATTCAAGGTCAGACCGGCCACCCGCCCGTCGGCTCGGAGAAGGATATTTTTCGCCGTCGCCCCCGTCAGCACCTCGACCCCCGCCTCCGCCAACGCCGCTGTCACGGGCGCACCAAAAAGGTCCGAAAGCGGAACACCGGGCAAAACGATTGCCGCATCGCCCGCCCGACCCAGAAAAGCCCGCTTCACGACTTCGGCAAAAAGGGTCGCCGAGGCCACAGCGGGATCATCATTGAGAGCGGCGAGGGCTACCGGATACCAAAGAACCTCGCGGACCCGTTCCGATTGCCCGGCCCGGATCAAAGCCTGCTCCACAGTCTCCCGAGCGACCGCCTCGGGCCTCATACGAGCACGAAGGACAAAAGCGATTGCACCACGTGCCGCCTGAACCCGCTCGCGCAAGGTCAGCATCGAAAAAGGACCCAATGCTCGCAGCAGATGAAAGGGTGCCGGCATCCCGCCTGCGGTGAGCATCGAACGTCGCCCGACTTCGCGCATTTCGAGCTCGATTCCTTTTTGTCGATAGAGCCGATCGCCCACCCCGACTCGCTCCAGCAAGCCAAGTGTCTCATGATAACAGCCGAGCAGAGCGTGCTGCCCGTTATCGATCACGGCGCCCCCCTTTTCCACAAAGGAAAAAGCTCGCCCACCGAGGAACGGACGCTTCTCGATCAAGGTCACGGGATAACCCGCGTCGGCCAGAAAAAGCGCACTGGAAGATCCCGCGAGGCCGCCGCCCACAATCAGGATGGGATCGTCGCGCATCAATTCTCCCTGGGAGCCGCCGCCCACCAGGTCCGTGCGGCCCGCCAGGCACGACCCGGCTTCGAGATTCTCACTTCACGGTCCAGAACACCTGTTCCTGCGGCCTCGACCCGATCGAGCAGCGCGCTGTATACGGCACGCATGGCTTCCGCCGGCTTCAGAGCCTGACGGAAGCGAGGGTCGCGCGGCTTCAGTGATTCGGCCAGAGCGTAAAATTCTCGAGCTCGAGCGACTTCCATCCGGATCACGGCTTCGAGTTCCGGCGTGCGACGCCTTTCCAGAATTGATTCCTCGGAGCAGCCGTGCACGCGCAGATCTGCGAGCGGCAGATAGATACGCCCACGTTCTGCATCTTCTCCGATATCGCGGAGAATATTTGTTATTTGAAAAGCCTTCCCCAACGCGATCGCGTAGGGGTCTGCTTGCCCGAGAGGGACTCCAAAGATCCGCACGCAGAGAAGACCGACGGTCGACGCCACTTGGTAGCAATAGAGCTCGAGGTCCTCGATGGTTTCGTAGCGATCGACGGTGAGATCCGTCACGACACCATCGATCAAATCATCAAAAGGCTGCCGGGGCAGCGCGAATGTGGCGATCGCCCATGAGAGAGCTCGGCCGATTGCATGGGCCGGCTGGCCGTTGAAGGCCCGGTCAACCTCGCGCCGCCACGCATCGAGGCGATCTTGCGAGCTGGTCGCGCCAGCTTCATCCGCAATATCGTCAGCCGCGCGGCAAAAGGCGTAAACCGCGGACAGGGCATCTCTTTCCGTGCGAGGGAGCAAGAGGAAAGCGAAGCGAAAGCTGGATTGACTCCGCTTGAGAACATCCCGACAAACCGCAAGATCAGATTCCAGCTGTTCCAGTCCTGTTCGAGACGCGACTGCTACTGTTTCACTCAACATCTTTCTACCTCTGCGAGGGCAATTTTTGCCGAACGAATTTCACGCGGCGGCCACAAGGCTCCCGTGAAAATCCGGATTTGATCCCAACTCCGAACAATCGGGCGATGCTTCAATAAATCCTCAACTCCCGCCGCGATACTGTCCAGAATCGCAAGGCCGGCACCCGTGAAACATCGAATTTCAAAAGCCGCCCTCCGCGGCAAAATGGACGCGAGTTCGTAGCCGCACAAAAGAGAACGCCGGGTGCGACCGATCTCCAGTTCCATCAACTCCCGAAACGCAGGATTGGCCTCTCCCGATTGCAAGGCAAGCCTGGCTCCCGGATAGGCATCCAGATCGGCGAGGGGGAGTGTGCTTCGACCGCGGGGCAGATCCACCGAAAGATCCTGCCAGAAGTTCGCCAACTGCAAGCCGGTACAAACTTCGTCGGACAGAGCATCAGCTGTTGAATCGCGGACATCAAATAATCGCAAGACGAGTCGGCCGACCGGATTGGCCGAGTTCCCGCAGTAAGCACGAAGGGCCTGATAATCCGCGTAAGGGACGAAGGCCGCATCGTAGCGGAAGGCGCGCAACAAATCGCGCAGGTGGGAAATATCCAGATCCTTCACCTGCAAGGTATGGGCGGTCGCCACGAACACGGGTTCGTCGCTCTCCCCTGCGATTGCTCGATCCAACTCATCTTCCCATCGATTCAGGGCACCAAGGCGGTCCACCGGGGCATCCGGCTCATCTGCCAGGTCGTCAGCTCCGCGAGCGAACGCATAGAGAGCCGCGAGATGACGACGATTTCCGCGGGGCATCAGCCATGACCCAATCCGGAAATTCTCATAGTGCGCCGCAGCGATGGTTTCGCAGCGGGCGTAGGCCTTGCCTAGCTCATCCACAAATCACCGCGCCACCGAGGCCCCACGACCGTGCGAAGCGTATGTTCTTTTCTCGTCGATGGTTCCGGCGAAATAAATTGGTCCGGCGAAATGGCTGCCCGGCTTCTCGGGGTTTTCCGTCGCACGCAAATCCGACTTCGCATGATGCCGCTCATATTCGGCCATCGATACTTCCTTGCGCCTCTCCAGCAATTCGCCGAGACCAATTTTCTCGGCAACGCGGGAGGCACCCTCAACAATTTGGCCCGCAAAAAATTCCGAACAACACCCGCTGCCATAGGAAAAGAATCCGAGAGTTTTGCCTTCCAGCTCGGCCGCCTCTCGCTCCAATATTGCGGCGAGACCAAAATACATCGATGCGGTGTAGGTGTTCCCGATCAAACGGGTGGCCCATAAAGTTGGGTCCACACGCTCCCCGGCATCCTTCTCCACCAGTTCGGTCAGATCTTCCGGGAGCTGGGCGGACCGAGCCGAATTAGACTGCCAATCATCCACAACCATTCGGGTATGCGCCTTCGATGCCATTCGCGGGAACGGAGCATGAAAAATGAGACGCGCGAATCGATCGGACAGCGGCTCTCCGTTATCCTCACTTTCCTGCTGACGGGCATAGTCGGCAAACGCATGCTCCAGCGCCTCGAGGTAGCAGTCGACCGAGTACTTGCCGTCAACAATCGCCTGAGTCTGGTCGAGAGGCCGCCAAAAATCATGGACCTGCCCTGCGAACACGCCGGTCGTGCTTCGGTCCATTTCGACCAGCGCCGGATTCTCGGAGACAACCAGCGCCACAGCACCGGCCCCCTGCGTAGGTTCGCCCGCCGACCCCGGAGGATATTTTGCGATATCGCTCGCGATCACCAAAGCCTTGCGCCCCCGTGCCGATCCCGAAGCGATCCAGTCCATCGCGGTGAGCAGAGCCGCAGTCCCTCCGAAACAGGCGTGTTTGACCTCGTAGGTCCGACAATTCGAAGGAAGCCCCAATAATTCGTGAACGAAAATTGCAGTAGGCTTGGAGTGATCGACCCCCGATTCGGTGCCAACAATGCACAACCCGATTTCCTCAGCGGCGACGTCGTCGCCGAGCGCGCGAAGGCCCGCATTGGCTGCGAGCGAGACGGTGTCTTCCCAGGGCGGGACGACGGCCATCGCATGGACGCCAAGGCCATCCTTGAGCTTCCCGAGCGGAATATCCCGCGCTTCGGCAAGAACCTCGGCTCGCAAAACTTCGGAAGGCACATAGGCCCCAATTCTATCAATACCAATCTTCATTGTGCTTGCTCCGCCCCTGCATACGCAGAGGGAGTTTTGTCCTCAGCCATCGCGACAAACCGCCCCAGAGCCATCAAGGGGAAAAAACAACGGTAGCCGTCGTAACGAAGGTAGAAATGATTCGGGAAACCCGTCCCGGTAAATTCAGGTTCCGGCCAACTTCCGTCGTCAGCCTGGGAGCGGCAGAGGAAATCGATGCCATCCTCGACCGCTTTGCCCGACTGCTGTTCTCCGGCCAGAATTCCCATCAGCGCCCATGCCGTCTGCGAGGCCGTGCTTGCGCCCTCCGATCGCAGATCGGGGTCCTTGTAGGAGGCGCAAGTTTCGCCAAAGCCGCCGTCCTCGTTCTGCACGGATTTGAGCCACGAGGTACCGCGGGCCAGCATATCCTCGTCCTCGGGCGCATTCACCGCGCGCAAACCGAGCAAAGCCGACCAGGTTCCGTAAATATAATTAACGCCCCAGCGCCCCCACCAGGAACCGTCCGGCTGCTGTGTTTTGCGAAGAAATCGCCGGGCAGCGACGAGTCGGGGTTCCTCCGCCGAGGATCCTGTTTGCCCCATCAATTCCAGAAGGCGTCCGGCCAGATCTTCGGTCGGCGGATCGATCTGGGCCTTCATGTCAGCGAAAGGTAGTTCGTTGAATGCGTGGTTGTCGTTGTCGACGTCGAACGCACCATAACCGCCATCCCGACTCTGCATCCCGACAGTCCAGGCATAGCCATCCCGGAAGCAATCCGTGTCGGCGCGACCGGCGAGGTGCAGCGACATCAGAATGACTGCTGAATCATCCACGTCCGGGTAGAAATCGTTGGCGTACTCAAAGGCCCAACCCGCCGCGGGCAGATCGGGCCTTTTCACCGCCCAATCCCCCTCCCGTCGGATCTGTGCCTTTTCAAGCCAGCGCACCGCCGAAGTGACCGCCTCCGAGTCGGGACTTTCGCCCGCGTCAAGCAATCCCCGCACGATCAATGCGGTATCCCAGGTGGGCGAAACACAGGGCTGGAAAAGCAGGTGTCCGTCTCGTTCCACGAGAAAATCATCGATGGCCTCAAGACCCGCGACGACCGCCGGGTGATTTGCGGCGCATCCCATGGCCCGCAGCGCGAGGACCGAGTTGATCATGGCCGGCTGAATCCCGGCCCAACCTCCGTTGCAATCCTGGCGCTCCAGAACCCAATGCAGGGCCCGCTCCAGCCCGGCTCGACGCCACGAGGTCGGCAGGCGGTCGAGCAAGCGGAAAACCTTGTCTGCCTGCACGAAAAAATTCTTCCACGAAATTGTCTCTTCCGCCGGTGGAAACGAAAAATCGTCAGCTACTTCGGAGCCAACCCATAATTCCGCGCAGCCTTGCTCGGCCGGGATCACGACACGGGGACGGTGTTGGCCGAGAATGAGCAAGGGCACCACCGTCGAACGCGCCCAGCTCGACATATTGTAAATCGAGAACCGAAACCGATCCGGCAAGAGCATGATCTCGGGCGGGAGAGCGGGCACACCCTCCCATGGGAATTGGCCGAAGAAAGCCAGAAAGAAGCGTGTGAAGACCTGAGCCTGCGCAAGCCCCCCTTGTCCGTGGATGAACTCGCACGCCCGCCGCAGAGGTTCATCCTCGGGGGAATACCCCAGAAGCTTCAGGGCAAAATAGGCCTCGATGCTGGCCGATAGGTGTCCGGGGCCACCGTGGAAAAGCGGCCAACCGCCGTCGGCCCCCTGCGTGGCAAGCAAATGAAGGCCGAGACGTTTTTCCTCGGCTGGCTTCTCTCTGCCGTGCAGGCGGTTGAAGAAGATATATTGCGCATCCATCGTCGCATTGGCTTCCATCGAAAAATGCCAATGCCCCTCGACGGCCTGCCGGCGCAGCAAGAATTCTCGAGACTTTTCCACCGCCTCGCGCGCCCGAGCGAGAAGCCCCGGCGAAATTTTTGCCTGTGAATGTCCTGCAACCGCAAACGCCATGATCCCCCCCCGCCACGAACCGAGGCGCTGCCCCGACCGATCGGTCAGGAAGGCGAATTACAGCCCACGAGAAAGCATGTCAAATCCCCGACCGATCGGTCAGGATCATCTCGGGGCCGAGAGACGGAGCCGGCTCGAGACGAGGCTCGATCCAGAGCTATTCCTGGGGAATTTCCCAAGTAAAAACAGGGTTTTGCTGCCCCGGCTCGATCACGTGAAGAAGAACCTTGGGGGCATCCGCCGCGCCCAGGATATCGACCAACACAAAGCCCGTATGCGCGTGAGCAAAAATGGTCTCCGACAAATGGGTCACCGGGCTGACTTTGGCCTCGGACCCTGCGCCACTGACGACCTGAACTTCGGCGAGCTCCCCGCCGTCAAGAATCTGCAGCGCATGATCGTGGCCGGCCGCGTAAACCGTCGGTGGGTGTTGCCGCAAAGCGCTGGAAAGATTCCGTATCATCGTCTGATAATCGGGGTCCTGGATATCCTGCAGATACAAACCCAGCGAGATAACGGCATTCTCGACCAGATCGGCGGCCATCCCTCGGCTCATACCGCCGTGAGAACTGCCCGAAGCCATCGGATGATGCGCGGCCACGAGAACGATATCATCGGCGTGAGCCTCCAGAGCCTGATCCAGCGCGGCGACAACTTCCGCAGGCGTATTTCGGCCCGGGCAGTCCGAGCGCTTTTCTTCCGGAACCCACCACCATTGCGTATCCAGCAAGATAGCGACCACCGCGCCGGCGCCTGCGGAGCCGCTCCCCGGAGCCAACTCGACCACGGCAGGGCCGGGACAACCGCCGCGCGGTCGAAACATTGCGCCAGCCTCCTCGATAAACTCCTCCTGATTATAGAGCACTGAAGCACGCGTCGGGTTCAAGCCACCCCAGTCGTGGTTCCCCGGCACGAATACTTTTTGCGCCGCGGTGGCCTCAAGTTGCTGGCGGAGAATGCCCTCGCCCCGCTCACGGTCATCATCTTCCAATCCGCTGAAATAAAGGTTGTCTCCGAGAAAAAAGACCGTCGTCCGGTCCGCGACCGCATCACCCCAAACTCGCAGGGCCTCATGGGAGGGCTCGACTTCGGCAGGGTCTCCCGTATCGCCGATCAAAATCATTCGGTAACGCAATCCCTCCGGCTTCAGAACGGCGGGATCGTCGAGCAGCGAGGCTCGGATAAAGGGCGCGCCGCTTGCCGGAAAGTTCGGGCCCGGGAGTCGCTGCTTGGCCCCGCAGGCCCCCACAAGCAAGAGAATTGAGAGCCAGAGAAACGCGCGTATATTCGTTCGGATCATATCCGAGTCGTACTATGCACGCTTCGTGACACCAAACCGTGTCAGCCCGCGAACCCTCTCGTATAAGGCAATTTGGCAGCCGTCGATCGCACCTCGGGCAGGGCCGACAGCAAGGCACCGGTAGCGTCCCAATTCCCGCTGAGGAATTGTTCGCGCGCAGAAGCCGGCATCGTTCCGGAATACACGGTTTCTCCGTGCCGGACCTCATTTTTCTCAACGTCGACAGCCAACGATTGAGCAGGCTCCTGCTCGACAGCGGCCATCAGCTTTTCGATATCGGCTGTGTCCAGAGTCAGACAGGGGATCCCTAGTGCGACACAATTCCCGAAGAAAATATCGGCAAAGGATTCGCCGACGATCGCATGAACGCCCCAGCGATGCATTGCCTGAGGCGCATGCTCTCGGGATGAACCGCAGCCGAAATTCTTGTTCACCACCGCCACCTGCGGGCCTTTGGCACGATGCTTCGGATCATTCATCGGATGTTCGACCTCGTTGCCGTCGGCATCGAAACGAACATCGTAGAAAGCGAGTTCCCCCATTCCATCAAACGTAATCGCCGTCATGAAGCGTGCCGGGATGATCCTGTCGGTATCTATATCGTTGCCGCGCAGGGGCACCGGGTGTCCTGTGACGCCAGTGACCGGACGCAATCCGGATTTCTCTGTTTCCGTCATTGAACTCATCCCTCCGAAAGGACCTGCCGGACGTCGGCTACTCGACCGGAAATCGCCGCTGCTGCGACCATCGCCGGGCTCATCAAAAGAGTCCGACCGGTCGCACTGCCCTGGCGACCCTTGAAATTACGATTGCTCGAGGAAGCGCAGACCTGATCGCCCTGCAGTTTATCCGGATTCATTGCCAGACACATCGAACATCCGGCGAGGCGCCATTCAAACCCAGCGGCTTTGAAGATCTCGTGCAGCCCTTCGGATTCCGCCTGACGAGCCACCTCTTGCGAGCCCGGCACCACCAGAGCCTTGACGCCCGGCGCAACCTTGCCGGTCCGAGCGATCGCCGCTGCTGCCCGGAGATCTTCGATGCGACCATTCGTACAGGATCCGATGAAGGCAACATCGATCGGCGTGCCATGGATGGCATCGCCCGAAGTCCAGTGCATGTAGTCGTAGGCGTCGACCACCACAGCCTTTTCATCTTCGGAGAAATCGTTGGCTTCGGGAATATGCTCGCCTACCCCGATCGCCTGTCCGGGGTTGATTCCCCAGGTTACGGTCGGAGAAATTTCGGCGGCATCGATCGAAACCACATCATCATAGGCGGCATCTGCATCCGAGGCGATCTCGCGCCACCACGCTACGGCCTTTTCAAAATCCTCGCCCGACGGGACGAAGCGACGCCCCTTGAGGTAGGCAAAAGTCTTTTCATCCGGATTGACGTAACCACAACGCGCGCCACCCTCGATCGACATATTGCAGACGGTCATCCGCCCTTCCATGCTCATGGCGTCAAAGACATCGCCCGCGTATTCGTAGGCGTAGCCCACTCCATGCTTCACGCCCAGCTTCCGGATGATGTGCAAGGCCACGTCCTTGGGATAAACACCCTGGCGCAATTCACCCTGCACTTCGATGCGGCGGGTCTTGGGGCGTTCCATCGCGAGACATTGCGTCGCCAGAATATCCCGGACCTGGCTGGTACCGATCCCGAAGGCCACGGCGCCGAAGGCCCCGTGCGTGCTCGTGTGGCTATCCCCACACGCGATTGTCATGCCCGGCTGGGTCAGACCCATTTCCGGGCCAATCACGTGAACCACGCCCTGCGCCCCGGAATCGGGACCGAAAAACTCGATGCCGTATTCTTTTGTATTGTTCTCCAGAGCAGCCATCATGGTTTCGGCCTGTCCGTGGCGAAGCGGCCTGGTCTGATCATCTGTCGGAATAATATGATCGACTGTTGCAAACGTGCGCTCCGGGAAGGCGACCGGCAAACCCGCTTCACGGATCATCGCGAAGGCTTGGGGACTGGTGACTTCATGGATCAAATGGAGTCCGACGAATAATTGCGTCTGTCCGGATTCCATTTCGCGGACGGTATGCAGATCCCATACTTTATCGAGAAGACTTCTACCCATGCCCTATCGATAGCCATCCACCGCGAAGGGCGCAAAAAAGAGCCTTCGAGGCCAGAATCCGCTAGGATTTACCGGAGAAATGATCTCGATGGAAGATGATATCGTGGCCGTAGGGGGCTCGCTCGACGAAACGAGCCTGCTGCAGGCCTATCGGCAGGGAATCTTCCCCTGGCCCGCCGAGGGGCTGCCCCTGCTCTGGTACTGTCCCTTGGATCGAGCCATCCTGCGTTTCAAGAATCTGCATATTGGACGGAATCTGACGCGGGCCCGGAGAAAATCGAGCCTGCGCTTCACCATCGACCATGATTTCGAAAGCGTCATCAAGCAGTGCGCGGCCATCCCGCGGCCGGAGCAGGACGCCACCTGGATCAATCCCGAGATGATCGACGCCTACCGGAGGCTGCACCATCTCGGAATGGCCCATAGCGTCGAGGCCTGGCAGGGCCAGGATCTGGTCGGCGGCCTCTACGGGGTCGATTGCGGTGGCTCATTCTCGGGCGAAAGCATGTTTCATCTGGAACCAGATGCATCGCGCCTCGCCCTTTTGTATCTGGTGGATCATCTCAAGGAACGGGGCTGCACGTGGATCGACTGTCAGGTGATGACACCTCATTTCGAGCGAATGGGTGCCGAGGAAATCCCGCGGGATTCCTTTTTACAGGAGCTCGCGACCGCTCTGGCGGCCGACCGCAAGCTCTTTCCCTAGCACGAGAGCGAACGCAACTTTCGCTTTCGCCCTTTGTCCGGCAGCACCACGCGTAACGATACAAACTCGTTGTCGAGGCGAATCAAGTCCACTCTCTCGGCATGATGATTCGCTATGCCACCTTGGCCGCCCTGGAAAACGATCCGCGCAGTATCGCCGAGATCTACCGAGCGGTAGCTCCGCTGATTGCGCTTTTCCGCCCGCTGGCAGCAGGCCAGATCCGCAACACTCTCTGCCGGCTGAAAGTCGAAGGCCTGGCGATGGAGTTGCTCCAAAGCAATGAGCACCGGCCGGGTCTGATCATAACGCCGGCGGGTCGGCGCGCGCTCGACAAATGGCTCCGACTGCCTCCAGCGCGTGCCCGGGCGCTGGATGTTCGCCGGGCACGAGTGCTCTGCGCTACCGAACAGCCGACAGCCCATACCCTTGGAATTATTTGCCGGAACGACGTCGCGCACCTCCGACACCGGAAACGCCTTCTGCTATCGCGGCGACCAGAAAAACCCCAACACACAGCGCCCATCTGGCTCTGGCAGATGGCCATCGCGGAGATCGAGATTGAACGCGACTGGCTGGAGGAGGTCGCCCCGGTTCCATGAATTCCCGCGCCCACGACTCCGTGAAAAGCCCCGAAAACGCGTCGAGATCGTGTGAATTCACGGTTCTCTTTCCCGCGACGTTCTGATTAAAAGGCCTTCCCATGGAACCACCGGAAATCAACAGGCCCCAACGGGATCGTGGCTGGTGGACGAGGCGTTGGACGCAAGCTCGCATGCGCGCCTATCTCCGCCATGCATTGTCCGCCGCCCAGAGGCAGACCACGGGGCGAGTTGATCTCGATTTCCAGACCGATATCGACCCACAACAAGAAGCGGCCGCCTCCTGGCTGCGCGAGCACGAGGCAACTCTGGTCGATCCGGAGCAACGACCGATACCCGAAACCGTCCCCGATCTCGCCATTCTGATTCTGGTCGTCGGCACCCGCGGCGACGTCCAGCCCTTTATTCCGATCGGCAAAGAATTAATGGCATGCGGCCACCGCGTTCGACTCGCCACGCACGAAGAGTTTCGGGAGCTTGTCGAAGCCTCCGGCATCGAGTTTTTCCCGCTGGCCGCAGACCCGCGAGAGTTGATTGCCTATATGGTGCGCACGGGCGGCAGCGTTTTGCCGACCAACGTCGAACAATTTCGCGAGGATGTTCCGCGGAAGCGCGAGATGATCACCGAGATTCTCGAATCGACGTGGCAAGCCGCGATTGCCACGGACCCCACCCACCCCGATCGCGCGCCCTTTGTGGCCGATGCCATCATCGCCAACCCGCCGTGCTTTGGCCACATTCACGTTGCGGAAGCCTTGCACGCTCCCCTGCAAATCATCTTCACCATGCCCTGGACGCCCACCACCGCCTTCAGTCATCCACTCGCGAACATGGGACAAGGCGCTCATGGCCCTGTGGAAAATTGGCTTTCGTTTCTCACCATCGACTTTCTCACCTGGGCGGGATCCGCAGATCTGATCAATCGCTTTCGCGAGAACACCCTCGGAATCGAGCCGATTCTTCTGGGGGAAGGAGGCGCCAGCCTCCTTCAGGACAACGAGGTCCCGACCACCTATCTTTGGAGCCCTGCCTTCGTCGGGAAACCGGCCGACTGGGGCGATGCTGTCGACATTGCCGGATTCTGCTTTCTGGAGCAGGCCGCCAGTTTCGATCCACCCAGCGAACTGACCGACTTCCTCGAAGAGGGACCCCCGCCTTTTTATATCGGATTCGGGTCCTGCATGATCGAGAACCCGGCCGAAGCAACCGCTATCCTCCGAGAAGCGATTCACCTCGCGGGAATTCGAGCCATTCTTTCGCAAGGATGGGCCGGCCTCGGAGAAGGCCTTGTCGAAAAAGATGTGCTCGTCGTCGGCGATCTCCCGCACGACTGGCTGTTCCCGCACCTCGCCGGGATCTGTCACCATGGCGGCGCAGGCACAGTAGCCGCGGGCCTTCGCGCAGGCCTTCCGACCGTTGTGATTCCCTTCTTTGGCGATCAGTATTTTTGGGGCTCCTGCGTCGCGCGCGCAGGTGCCGGGCCTGAGCCAATCCCCTTCACCGACCTCCGACCGGAAAAACTCGCCGACGCTTTTCGCTTCTGCCAATCGGACGAAGCTCATCAACGAGCCGAGGAAATTTCGGTCGGCATCCAACAGGAGAACGGGGTTCAGGCAGCTGTAGATGCTTTCCACCGCCACCTGCCGCTCGAGCCCATGGCTTGCCAGCTGGATGCTGGACATTTGGCACGACGCTACTGCGAAGATTGTCGGATCGCCTTATGCCTCAGCTGTGACGCCCTGGTTCATGAATCGGAGGAGCGGCAAGGGCACGATCGAACACCATGGCGATGGGTCGACTGGGGGATTCGTCCCCCGCAAAACCTCGCGGAGGGACTTGAGCAAGGCCTGGGCCATGCGGCTGGCGAGCTATTCCGAGCTGCGCGAGACGCAGTGCGCAGCCCGATCGATGGGGCACATGAAGGCGGTGCACTTGGACTCGCCCGCGGGCTCGGCGAAGGCCTCGTCGGGCTGGTGCGCGGCCCGGTCCGCGGAGGAGTCGCGATTGCCCGGAAAGTAGCCTCCGCCGTGGAACCACAGTCAGCAACAGCGGCGAATGCCTTCCATGTGCTGCATCGATCGGCCGCCGATCACCCGCAATTCGATGCGGCCGAGAAGGCACGTCTGCTCCGGGTCTATGAAAAGCTCGAGCGCGACTAGAACAAGCCGCCTTGCGTGCCCGAAGCAGAACCCCGCAAAGAACCTGCCGGTTCCAGACAAAAGACATCGTCATTGCGCGTCTGGTTGACCCGATCACTCACCGCCGTGATCTCGAAGTAGTCATCGCTGACGGGTCCGCATCGCTGGGCAAGCGTCTCGACGGAACTCTCCGGATCGAGCCATTCTTCCCAGATTTCCGGCTCCAATACGACAGGCATTCGGGCGTGGATCTCCTGCAGCGCATCATTGGCCCGAGTCGTGAGTATCGCACCCGACATCATCACCTCGCCTGCAGGCGACACCCTCGACTCGAAGATGCCGGCCATGGCAAATGGCTGTCGGTCCGGGCGCCGCATCAACTGCGGAACCTTTGCGCCAGCGGCCTTCTGCCACTCATAAAACCCGTCGGCTGGAAACAGACACCGATGCTCCCGAAACGCAGCCCGGAAGGAGGGCTTTTCCGCTACCGTTTCCGAACGCGCATTGATCAGGCGCGCAGAGCTGTCTTCGGTCGGACGCCATCGGGGAAGCAGGCCCCACAGCATGGAATCGACCGAGCGCCCCGAAGACGGACTCTGCCAAACAGCGGGAACCTGAGTTCCCGGTGCGATATTATAACGGGCTGTCCACGATACTTCTGGGATCATGACCCCAAAAGCCTGCGCCAGAATATCGCCCGGCGAAGTAAGCAGATAGCGGCCACACATCAGGTGGTCGAGGCTCCGGTCGCCCCACCCATCTCCAACGCTGTCGCCTTAGCCCAACGGTAGTCGGGCTTGCCGCTGGGCGAGCGCACGATTTGTGCCACAAAATGAATCTCGCGCGGGACCTTGTAGCCCGCGATCTTGGTCCGACAGGCCTCCTGGACGGACGTCAATTCCGGTTGGCAACCCTCGCGAGGCTGCACGACTGCGCAAACTCGCTCGCCCCAACGCTCATCGGGCACCCCTACGATGGTGCAATCAAAGACTTCGGGATGACTTTTGACCGCGGATTCGACCTCCTCGGGAAAGATTTTCTCGCCACCCGAGTTGATCGAAACCGATCCTCGTCCCAGAAGTGTGATGCTCTCGTCGGCCTCCACCTGCGCAAAATCGCCTGGCATCGCGTAGCGCTTGCCGTGGAAAATCTTGAAAGTCTCGGCCGTTTTCACAGGATCGTTGTAGTAACCGACCGGGATATCGCCGCCGCGTGCCAATTTGCCGATTTCGCCCGACCCCGGCTTTACGGGGTGGCCCTCTTCGTTGAGCACCTCTGTGGCACCGAGCTTTCGCACCCGGGGCCCGCCCTGCATCGCGGTCTTTCCCTTTTCGACAAAGATCATCCCGTTGTTGCCGCTCTCGGAGGAGCCGATGGCATCGATCATCATCAGATTTGGAAAATGCTCGAAGAACTCGTCTTTCACCGACGGGGAGAACGTGGCCGCGCTGCTGGTCAACAAAAAGAAGCTCGAAAGATCCCGGTTGTGATCGGCCGCCAACGCCTCGACCATCGGGCGCCCCATCGCGTCTCCGGTAATCATCATGGAATTGATCCCCTCGGACTCGACGAGATCCCAGACCAGATCCGGTGAAAATTTCGGGATCAGGATTACTTTATTGCCGACAAAACTCTGGCTCATGCAGGCCCATTGGGTCGCCCCGTGCATCAAGGGCGCGATCGGCAGAAAGACCATCGGGGTATCGCCGGCTTTCGCCACCATATCTTCGGGCTTCTCGATACGTTCCCCTGTGTTGGGGTCGATCCCGCCGCCGAGCGCGAAGATTACATCTTCGTGACGCCAGACGACGCCCTTCGGCATGCCGGTCGTGCCGCCGGTGTAGAGAATGTAGCGATCATCGGGCGAGCGCGTTTCGAAGTCCCTCTCAGGGTGGCTGCTCTCCATCGCGGCCTCAAAATCCTGCGCTTCCAGACCCGAGGGGTCTGCGGCGGACCCGTCTTCGATACAAATCAGAGGGCCGACATCCGGCATGGAATCCTGTACGCTGGCGACCAAGGGCGCGAACTCTCGGGCATAGATAAGACCCTTGAGGTCGGCGTTGCCCACAATATAGCGCAGTTCGTCCTCGACGTAGCGGTAGTTGATATTGATCCAGACCGCCCGGATCTTGAAGATCGCCCACAAGGATTCGATCCATTCCACCGAGTTGTAGCCATAGATGCCGACATGGTCGCCGGGCTTGATGCCGGCTTTCTGCAACACATGCGCCAATCGATTGGCCCGAGCTTCCATCTCGGCGTAGGTGCGGGACTTGCCCTCGCAGAGAAGATATTCCCTGTCCCCAAAGTGGTCGACCGCGTTTTCGAACAGATCCGCCAGATTCATTTGCATGGCCATATACAACCGTTCCGGGCGCCGACCCTCAAGCGAAAAAGGCCCAAAAAAGCGGAAGACGCCAAAGGCGCCTTCCGCTTTCCCGAATGGAGCAGATGGGATTTGAACCCACGACCCCCACGTTGCGAACGTGGTGCTCTCCCAACTGAGCTACTGCCCCGGAAAACGGCCCCAAAAAGAGCCGCAATGGTTGGATCTACCAACGGGTAGCCCCTGCTTCAACCTCTACGCGAAGCGCACCCGCACCTCACCGTCAATCTCCGGTAACCTCCGGGGCCAGCAACGCCTCCTAAACCAGGTCTTGCAGGCGAGTCGCCAGCGCTTCGATCCGGGGGCATGCTACGCCTGCTTGCCGAGCCGCAGCCAGGGGCCGTCGGTAGATCGCCTCGAGTTCGAGAGGCCGGCTCTCACGACGGTCGATCAGCATGCTGGGCAAGTAGGCTCCCATCCGGATGGTATCCGCGCGCATGCTCGCCGCGAATTCAGGCGCGATCTCGGCCCCGCAGGCCTCCGCCGCCCGAAGAACTTCGGCCATCAAAACGGCAACTTCGTCGGCGAGGTCAGGACGCCCCATGATGCCGTCGGTAGGCAAATCGAACGCGGTACAGAGCCCGTTATAAGGAATATTCCAGACGAGCTTCTTCCATCGGGCGGTATTCAGATCTTCCTCCAGGACAACAGGAATTCCTGCCGCCTCGAAGTCAGCGCCGATCGCCTTCATTTCAGCCGTCACTCCGGCCGAAGCACCCGTGGTAGAAAATGCGCCGAACCGAACTTGGCCATAATCGATGTGGCGGATATGTCCGGGGCCTATTTTATTGGAACACAGAAACGACAAGCCCCCGAGGACCGGATTGCCCGGCACCAGCGCCGCGACCTCGGCCTCCACGCCGAGACCGTTCTGCATGACCACGACAGCCGCCCCCGAGCCCACCGCCGGAGGCAGGAGATCGACCAACTGATCGTTACCCGTCGTCTTGAGACAGAGCAGCACCACATCGGTCTGGGGCAGTTCCAATGCCGACCCAAAAGCCTCCGGCCGAGGAATGGAAAAATCGCCCTCTGGCGACTCGACCCGCAAACCTCGCTCGCGCACGTATTCGTAGTCGGAATTCAGCAGAAAGCGCACTGCCAGGCCGGCGTGATGAAGGCGCGCTCCGTAATAGCCCCCGAGGGCGCCCGTGCCCACAACCGTATATCGCCTTGTCATTTCCTTACTCTAACGGACGGAGGGCCGTGACTTCACCCCGGAGCGCTGCGGGGCGTCGATTCCAGCCCTGTTCAAGGCCAATTTCATCAAGATCGAGGCTGGGGATTTACTTTCCGGCCAGAGTTCGATGAAACACGAAGGATGAGTCGTAAAAATTTCTATTGCGGAATGCTGCTGCTCGCAGCAATTTTCATGCTTTCTCCGAGCGCCAGGGCCGAGGAAAAGAAACTTCTATGGGGTGACACCCACCTTCATACCGCCAACTCGTTTGACGCCTATCTGAACCGCAATAATACCGCCGATCCCGAGACGGCCTATAACTTCGCCAAAGGACTTCCCGTCATTCATCCCTACCACCGGGCACGCGTCCAGATTCAGACGCCGCTGGACTTTCTGGTCATCGCTGACCATGCCGAACTCCTCGGTGTGATTCGAACCATCGTGGAGAAGGGAACGCCCACCGAAGGCCTCGGCGTCGTCGACAAGATCACTGCCTATATCGGCGAGTGGTGGATCCGCGGGGTGATTGAAGACGATACCGGCATGGAGACCTTCGCCTCCTTCCTCCCGGATACCCAAAATGTGGAAGAGGCCGCCAAGGAGCAGCAAATTCCGCCTGTTCCCAACGGCGCCTTGATTGTCCGCAACACCTGGCTCGACGCGATCGCCACCGCTGATCGGCACAATGACCCCGGCACCTTCACGACTTTGATCGGGTGGGAGTGGAGCTCGATTCCCGCGGGGGCCAACCTGCATCGCGTTGTGTTTACCGACGTGGATGCGTCAGTGGCGGCGAAGTTTCTTCCCTTCAGCTCCGGCCAAAGCATGTATGCCGAAGACCTCTGGACCTTTCTTGACGAAACCAACGCGGCGACCGGCGCGGAGTTTGTCGCGATCCCTCACAATTCCAATATTTCCAAGGGCTATATGTTCGGCGACACCATGCTGAAGTCCGGCGCCTATACCCGGGAACTGGCCGAGAAACGCCTGCGCCACGAACCCGTTGTCGAGATCACCCAAATCAAGGGCGACTCGGAAACCCATTCCAACCTGTCGCCAGAGGATCCATTCGCCGACTTCGAGACCTATCCTCATTATATCCAGCAGAACCCGCCGCCCTACAAAGCCCATAAGGGCGACTATATTCGGAGCGCCTTGAAGCGAGGCCTGATGATCGAGGAAAAGATCGGCTTCAATCCCTATCAATTCGGCGTCATCGGCTCGACGGACTCCCATTCCGGCGTCTCCTCTGCCGAGGAACCGAATTTCTGGGGCAAAATGGCCCGTGACTCCACACCAGAGACAAAGGACTCGGGATGGAGCACCCGAGGAGGCCCGGACGGCACGCCCGGACCAAATGGCTGGGTCATGTCCGCAGCCGGACTCGCTGCCGTTTGGGCCGAGGATAATAGTCGCACCGCGATTCTGGAAGCGTTCCGCCGGCGGGAGGTCTATGCGACCACCGGGCCGCGAATGGTCGTCCGCCTGCAGGCCGACTGGTCAACGACCGCGGGCGCGGTAAACGAGAACGCGGAGGTCCACGCAGAAGCCATCCCCGACAGCCTCTCGGTCCCCATGGGCGGCGAACTCCATGATGCCCCAACCGGGGCCCAACCGCGCTTTGCCGTCCACGTGCTCAAGGACCCCAAAAGTGCCAACCTCGATCGCGTGCAGATCATCAAGGGTTGGACCGCGGGTGGCGAAGCTCATGAACGTATTTACGACATCGCCTGGTCAGGGGATCGAGAACTTGATGCGGCGGGCGAACTCCCTCCGGTGGGAAATACCGTCGACCCGAAACGCGGCACATACAGCAACGAGATCGGTGCGCCCGAACTTGAAGCCACCTGGACCGATCCGGATTTCGACCCCACCCAGAAAGCCTTCTATTACGTGCGCGTCCTCGAAATCCCGACGCCACGACACTCGATGTTCGACTTTATCGCTCTCGGCGTCGACGCGCCGGAGCAACGCTACCCATGGTGGCTGCAGGAGCGCGCGTATACTTCCCCGGTCTGGTATAAACCCACCAGCAACAGCTGACAATCACAGGAAGAAGGACCCGCGCCGTGCCAAACCACCCAAAAAACGAATCCATCCATATGCTCGACGGCCTCTTCTGGGCCAACGACCCCCACCCTCACCTGACGTGGATGCGCAAAGAAGCGCCGGTCTTCTGGGATGAGGCCAGTCAGCTCTGGGGCATCAGCAAACATGAGGATGTCCAGAACATCTCCAAGAGTCCCAAAATCTTTGGCAACAGCGATGGGATGCGGCCCGACTCCCCGCCACTGCCATCGATGATCAATATGGACGACCCGGAACATCGCCAGCGGCGTGCGCTCGTGAACAAGGGCTTTACGCCTCGGCGCATTGCCAACCATGAAGACAAGGTTCGGGAAATCTGTGCGGACCTCGTCGATCGTGCGCTCGTCAAGGTCCGCAACGAGGGAAGCTGTGATTTCGTAATGGATGTCGCCGCCCCACTCCCCATGATCATGATCGGCGATATGCTCGGCGTCGAACCCGAAGACCGTGACATGCTCCTGCGCTGGTCGGACGATATGGTGACAGGGACTTCGTTCACCGCACCGCCGGAAGTACTGGAGCGAGCCGCGATCTCATTCGCCGAGTTTCAGTCCTTCAACGAGAAAACCGTTGCGGATCGACGCAGCAAACCCGAGCAGGATGATCTGATCAGCATTCTCGTGCATGGTCGTCTCAACGGCGAAGGTCTTGACGCTGAGGCCCTGCTGCACGAAACCCTGCTCATTCTGGTGGGCGGGGACGAGACCACGCGGCACGTCATTACCGGCGGGATGCACCAGCTGCTCTTGCACCCGGAACAGCGCGCGCTGCTGGCCGACGATCCTTCAAAGATCCCGACCGCGGTCGAAGAAATGCTGCGCTGGGTTACGCCAATCAAGAATATGGCACGAACCGCGACCGAGGATACGGTGCTGCGCGGCGAGACCATTCGCAAGGGCGAGAAGGTCATGCTGCTCTACCCATCCGCGAACCGCGACGAAGAAGTTTTCGACAATCCGTTCGACTTTGATGTCACGCGGAAGCCGAACGACCATCTCGCCTTCGGCGGTTATGGCGCTCACTTCTGTCTCGGGGCCAGCCTCGCCCGATTGGAGATCCGCGTCATGTTCGAAGAAGTCCTGCGCCGCGCACCTCAGCTGAATCTGGTCCCGGATGCCGAACTCCCCTGGAGGAATTCCAATTTCATCACCGGCATCGAGCATATGCCGGTCGAGTTGGCGTGAGAACCTAGAAGGGCCACCACCAGGGGCTGTCGATCAGTTCGTCGAGTTCGACGCGGCAACGCTTGTATTGGTCGGCATAGATTCCGGAGAGACGACGAACATCGCGAATCGCTCGCTGGGCGGTCGCATTATTCCGGTGCAGGCCTCGCTTATAGCCGGCGTGGCCGACATGGTAGGAGGCATAAAAAGCTTCCGGGCTGCGCGCGGAAATCCCATGACCTGCCTGCCCGACGCTGCCATACCAACCGATAAAATCGGTCACGTCCTCGAAGTCATTGCGATCGCCACCACCATTGCCCGTCGCCCTCTGGTAGCGATCCCAGGTGCCATCGAGAACCTGCCCGTATCCGTAGGCGGTCGAGGCACGAGGGCCCGGAATGAACCCCAAAAACCATTTACGGGGCGGACGTGCATCCGAGCGAAACGACGACTCCCTCTGGATCACCGCCATCTGGAGGGGCACCGAAACACCCCACTTCCGATAGGAGTCTCGCGCAGCTTCGTACCAATCCGGGCGTTCCCGAAAAATGGCGCATACGTCTTTCGGCTCTCGCGGCGGAGCACCGGCGCAACCGAGCACGAGCAGGCTTGCCAAGGCCGAGCACAGCGCCATAACGCCACCCGAAAGCCGCGAATGCTTCATGGCATCACACGCCCAGTTCAGCCACCCACCGGCGCAGTTCCGGCAACGCAGCCTCACCCCACGCGGGCGACACCCGCAGCCGGGCGAACTCCGCAAAGAGGCGGTCAAAAACACCGGCAACCTCATCGATATCGGCGAGCCGCAAAAAAAGATCGTTTTCCTGAGCCGCACGGGGGTCGTCTTTTAACGAGTCATCGCGGGGACCAAGCTTCGGGGGGCGCAGCGCATCAAACGTAAAGAGGCCCCCATCGAAAGTCAGCTCGAAGCGACGCTCCCCGCGGGCAACCGCCAATTGCGCGCGGTCGATCAGCTTGCCTCGCTGCAAACCTGCCCCAAGTTCCAACCGGAGGTCTCCCTCGTCGAAGATGGTGAGTCGAGCAGGACTCTCGCCGCCACCCGCCAGAAGAACGCGATCGCCCAGCGTGATTTCGATAACTTCCCCGTCGACATCAAGCTTGGTTCCCTCCTCCTCGATCCGGTGGACCAGCCAGGTGAGGAACTCCCGCCCGAGATGGCGCTTGGTCTCCACGACCGCAAGAAATTCCTCTTTCATGAATCTTCTCCTGCGTCGGCCCCAGCCTGGTTTCCGGTCAATTCCGTCTCGGCACTCGCGCGGAAACTTGCCAGAACGGACGCATCGAGCCCGATATGCTCCGCGGTGAGGTAGGGAATCATCGGAGTCGGCGTGAGACCGAAGGTTTCCCGGAAAGTCGTCGAAAAAGCTTCCATGACCGGTCCTGTGCGGGTGGTGAAATAAATCACTCCGGTATCGAGATTCCATGCGCATTCAAAGAGCCGAGGCGTCGGGAGAGCTTTCTGGAGCAAGCGCGCATCCACCTCGTCTCGAATTTCTCTCCGGATCGACAATGAGAGTCGATCGAGACCGTCTTTTTCCCGGCGCTCTCGCTCCGCCTGCCGGCGCTCCATCCACGCGAGCTTGGTCGGGATCGTGCGCCGGTCATAACGGAACCCGAGCAGGAGATATTGCTGAAAAAACAGGTCCGTTGTGTCGAATCGGGTCTCCATGGGGTCATGGATATCGACCCAGCCAAAGACCTCCTCGTGTGGGAGACCTGTATCGGATTCTTCACGGAATGCGCGGCGCGAGACTCCGGCAAGAACCGTCTCACGGTCGACCTTTGCGGGAGGAGCGGCGTGCAGCCGAACGATTGTAGAACTTGCAGAGAGAAAACCCATCGGAGGGCGCGTCTTACCCAGCCTCCAACCAAACCGCAATCCCAAACGCGCAAAGAGGGGCGGCTCTCGATTGGATCGTGCCAAACGAGAGCGCCCCGGTCGCGCAAACGCTCAGGGTTTTACGCCGAAACGGTCCAGCCCGTAGCATTCGATTGCATTGCTGCGCAGGACCTTCTGGCACTCCTCGGCATTCATGCCGGCCTGCGCGAACAGATCTCGCGCAATCCTCCGTGAGTCGGGGAACGTCCCATCCGAATGTGGATAGTCTGTCTCGAATACGATCATATCGATGCCGATCTCATCCCGATTCTTGAGTCCCGTCAGATCATCAAAGATACACGACCAGACACGTCCTTTGACTTGCTCGCTCGGGGCGACCGGGAATTCCACACCACCCACGCCGTCGCGCCAAACCGCATCCATCCGCTCGAGCTGGAAGGGGACCCATCCCGCCTGACTTTCCGCATAGGAAATCTTGATCTTCGGGAAACGCGTCAAGGTCTGCGAGAAGATCCAGTCAGCCAACGAGGCCTGAGCATTCTGTGCGTAGAGGCACATACTCGTCGCGAGAGGCGCGTCCGGCGAGGTGCTGGGCATCGAGGACGACGATCCGATATGCATCGAGACTGTCGTCTCGGTCTCCTGGCAAGCCTCCCAGAGGACATCCCACTCCCCTGTATAGAGACTCGGGAATCCGAGCTTGGACGGGTTTTCGCTGAAGGCAATCGCGTGGCTGCCCTTGGCCGCACAGCGTCGCACTTCCGCTGCCGCCAGCTGCGGATCCCAGAGGGGCACCAGCGTCAGGGGAATCAGACGTCCCTTGGCCGCCCCACCACACCAGTCGTCAATCATCCAATCATTGTAGATCTGCAAACATAGAAGGCCGAGTTCCTTGTCGGCGCGTTCGGCAAAACCCTGGCCTGCGAAGCGCGGGAATATATTCGGGAAGTTGATCGCCACGTCCACATGGTTCAGGGTCATATCTTCCAGGCGAGCATCCCGGTCGTATGTCCCGAGACGAAGATCTTCGTAAATCGCCGGCACGTTGCGCTGCTCGCTGCGCGGGATCCCCGCCGGTGCGTGCAGCAGGCCGGTCGGCGTCGCCAGATCCTCGAAGAGCCAGACATCGCACCAATCTCCGTCGTCGGCATTACGCTCCAACCCGTAATGGCCGCCAACAAAATCAAGTTTGACTTTTTCCCTTGATACGCGAGGCCCTGCCGCCCGCATACTCGGCGGCAACTGGTCCTGCCATAGAGTCTTGGGTTCCATCACGTGATCATCGACCGAAATGATATCAGGCAGTTCATGCTCTTCTGGCGTCACAGTACTCATTGCTCACACTCCTCAAATCTCACCGTATCGACTCTCCGTCGACACTCTGCGGGGGGCTCCCCACTCCGTCCTCGGAAGGACCACATCGTTTATTTTCAGGCCGTGGCCGGACTAGCGACGTGTCCGGGGTAACCGCATCCCTCGACCAGTTCCCCATCGATAACGATGGGCACGCCATTGACGATCGTCGCATGAACCCCTTCGGGACGGCTCGACCAGCGACCAACTCCGTTGGGGAAATCATTCACGAATTCTTTTTTCCCCGGACCGATCCGGTCAGGGTCAAAGATCATGATATCAGCCGCGTAGCCCGGCAAAAGCATTCCGCGGCCGGTCAATCCGAGCAGCGCCGCCGGCTGCTGCGTCAGTTGCCGAATGGCCTCCTCCAGCTCCCATTTACCCCACTCCCGCACCCAATATTGCAGGAAATAGGAGGTGAATTCAGCGCCGTCATCCCGCCCCAGATGCGCACCGCCGTCGGATGTCCCGATAATCATATTCGGGTGCATGGAAGCGACATGAGTGCCGTCTTTCCACTCCTCGGTTTCGGTCCGCCAGATAAATTCGATGGCGAGGTCTTCCGACAACGCCACGTCGGCCATCAGGTCCATCGGCTTGATGCCTTTTTCCCGGGCGATCTCGGCCAGTGAACGTCCGATCAATTCCTGATTCTCAGGCGTCGCAGCAGCATAAATATGCACTGCATCGAAATGTGGCGGTGGTAACGTGGAGCCTTTATCCGGATCCGCGTTCGGATTTTCCACGGCCTCGCGGATCGTCTCCCGGTATTCGGGATCTCGCAACATGGCCGTGCGTGCCGCCACGGTATCCGCTTCTCCGAACAACCGTGCCAGAGCGGGCACACCATCGTAAAGGCCGGTTCCCTCGGCAAAACTGAATCGACGGTTAAAGGGACGCGCCATCAGCATCGAATAGACGCCGGCCCCCTGGTGCCGCGCGCTCTCCAGATACTTTCGAGAGTTCTCCCACGTCGCTGTCGGTGCATCCACCTTGCTGCGGGCGCCCAACCCCTGAATGATCACCGGCAGGCGACTGCTCAAGGCGAGGTCGATCAGATAGTCCCCATCGGCCTCGTCCAGTCCACCGATCGAGCTATACGGCAAATAAGAGATCGAACCGCGATTACAAAGTCCAACTTCGTTGACGAGAGCCTGCAGTTCATCCTTGGAAGCCATCCGACTGGGTACGGGGCGATCTGCGGCATCCAGGTGTGTCGGGGCATGCGTCGAGGACAACCCCGCCGCACCGGCTTCCATCGCCTCACGAACCAAAACGCGCATATCGGCAATTTCTTGCGGCGTTGCTTCCCGAGCATTGCTGTCCTCGCCCATCACCCAGCGACGGACGTTGCAATGCCCCACATAGAAAGCAGCATTGACCCCGAGGTGGCCCTCGCGACTCTTCAGGAATTCCGGAAAGCTCTCGAAATTCCATGGAATTCCTTCCAGAGCACCCGGGGCCATATCCTCGACCCGCGTAAAGATCTGCGACATGAAGCCGCGATCCTCGGCCTTGACCGGCGCGATCGAGAAACCGCAGTTCCCCGCGAGGACGGTCGTCACCCCATGGTAACAGGACGACGTCGCGTAGGGATCAAAGGTGAGCTGCGGGTCATAATGGGTGTGCGGGTCGATGATGCCCGGCGCGACTATCCTGCCTTTGGCATCCATCACCTTGTCGGCGAGCGACTCGTCGAACTGACCGATCCCGGCAATTTTGCCATCGCGAATCGCGACATCGGCACGGCGACGCGGCAAACCGGTTCCGTCAACTACCAATCCATTGGTAATGAGCAAATCATATCTCATCTGGCTTCCATCCTGTCATCGCCCTCGTTGGTGGAGGGGGTATCGCGCAAGGCTGCTCTGGCTTCGGCAAGACTTGCCGATCTCGCCTGAGCCGCGGCGCCTCCCGCATCCGGGGCATCGAAAATTGCGGTCAGAAGGCCCAGCGCAAAATCGACCTTCTGGATTTCATCATCGGAGAGATTCGACATTACCTGCTCGGCGCTCTCGCTATAATCGGCAAAGGCTTTGCGCTCGAGCGCCGCACCCTTGGGGGTCAGTCGGATTCTCGCCCGACGTCCATCTTCGAGATCATTGGTGCGCTGCACCAAACCCCGTCCTTCCAACCGGTTGATCATCTTGGTCAGGCCCCCCGGGGTACAGCCCAGAGCATTATAGAGATCTTCGGGTTGCAACTGGCGTGGGCGACCGGCTCGGCGCAGCGCGCCGAGAATGCTGTAATCGCTGGGGGACAAACCGTGCGGGGCAAGCACGTCCTTCTGAAAAGCAGGCATCAAAAACGAAAGCCGCGACAGAAGCAGCAAAGGCCTCACCCTCTCGAACTTTCGGTCCGGGTACTCCGAGCGCCAATACTTCCCGATTTCTCGAAACGACTTCATCCTCCACTTTTATATACTTTCCATGGAAATTATCAAGGAAACTATTTTAATCCAATGAATTCAATAGATTTTCCGGCATTCAGGAGAATCCTCCACTCTAGTGGAGACCCGCGAGAATCAAGCCGGATCGGACGCCGCGGCTCGTAGCCGGGCCGGCAGATCCGGGAAGGCGGTCAGCACACGCGCCCAGTTGGGGATCGCCGCCCCACCCTGGGGGTCCGCCCGAAAGGCCTCTCCGGCTGTGGCCATCTGGCGAGCGAAGCCGTCGACGATCTGCTCCTCTGCCTGACGGTCATAGACAAGCCCGTTGACCACAGCATCGGCATGATACTGTCGGATTCGATCCTGCGCGCAGCGCAGATAGGCGGCCCGCAACGTGGAGACGAGAGTGGCATCGATCACCTGACCGCGACTCGCCAACGTGCGAAATACCGTGCCCACGATATCTGCAGCCATTTTCATCAGACCTCGTCCCGGGTCTGCCAGCGACAAATCCTGATGCTTGTGGTCGTAGGTAATGCCCAGGTCGACCTGACAGACGCGCTTGGCTGCGGTGTTGCGGAAGACCTCGGCCAGCGTGCCGATTTCCAGCCCCCAATCACCGGGGATCCGATTGGAACGGGCGAGAGCCGAAGATATCGCGAATTCACCGGAGAGCGGATAGCGAAAGCTCTCGAGAAAGAGCAGGAACGGATCGCTACCCAATACGGAAATCAAACTTTGTAAAAGCGGCGAAACCAGAAGGCGCGCCACGCGACCATACATGCGGTCCGAACTGCGGTGGTAAAACGCTTTGGTGAATTCAAAATCCAGATTGGGATGCGCCATGGGCAAGCATAAGCGAGCCAGCAAAATGCGGTCGTAGTCCACGATATCGCAATCGTGCAGAACAAAGGCCTTCAGCCGCGGATCTGCCATCAGGTAGCCAAACGCGGTCCAGACCGATCTCCCCTTGCCCGGCACATCCAGCGGGAAACCGGCTTCGGTGAGTTCCCGGTAGACAGCCTGAACGACAGGGCCGCTGCTCCAGAGGACTCGCGCCCGCGGCCCGAGGGGACTTACCAACTTCTGCGCATCGAGATAGTCCTGCTCGGCCGGAGCCTGCCCCAGCACGACACAAATCTGATCGATGTAGTTGACCCCACGCAGGGATTCGACAATTCGCGCAAAGGGCTCGGCCCGCAAATCGGAAGCAGTCACGGGCAGGACCAAGCCCATCTTGTAGTCGAGAGCTGCTTCGGCAAGGAGTCCCTCGAGGGCCGCACGATTCCCGCCGCCCAGATCGTGCAGGGTCGTGACGGCGCCATTCTGGTGAAAATCGGACATGCCGGAAAAACTCTACCGCAAAATAAAAACCCGCGCTTGTGAGGCAGGCAAGGCCAGCCCCGAAGGTGCGGCTTGCGGATCCGTATGGCTCGGAGTAGTTTTGCCGTTGAGCAGGGAATCGCTGTCAGGACCTTGAAACTACGTCCCGCCAAGCTCGGAATCGAAGCGTCAGACCAAAATGAACAACTGGGCAATCACCTTGAGCAAGGAGTACTTCAAGTTCTCCTGCGCACATTTCCTGATCTTTCCGGATGGCTCCAAGGAGCGACTGCATGGTCATAATTACCATGTAAGCGTCGAGATCGAGGGCGACCTCAGCGAGAAGGGGCTGGTCATCGACTTCATTGATGCCAAGCCGGTCATCCGCGAGCTCTGCGACTCTCTCGATGAACATTGGCTGTTGCCGTCCGAGCATCCCGAACTCGAGATTACCGAGTTGGAAGATAATCATACGAGCGTGGTCTATCGAGACTGTCGCTACCTCGTCCCAAGTCCCGAGGTCGTGCACCTCCCGATCAATAATACCTCTGTCGAAAACCTGGCGACCTGGTTCAGCGATACTCTGAGGGGACGCTTGGTGGAAAAATTCGGCGCGACGCAGGTTCGTCGCCTTCGCGTCGCGATTTCGGAGACCAGCGGGCAAAGCGGTGTCTGCGAGTACCGGAGTGATGACAACCGCTGAGTCTCGTTCGGCCGAGGTCGGCAATCGCCCCGCTGCGGAACCTTATGCCCCGAAACTTCTATGTGTCGTGAATCTCTCGCCGGAATCCATGGTCGAGGATTCAATCGCGCACACCCCGGACGAAGCCCTCGCTCGAGCTCTCGATCTTCAATCTCATGGCGCCTCCATCATCGACCTCGGTGGCCGATCGATTACTCCCGATGCGCCGCAGATCGGCGACCCGGAGGAGCAACGGCGCCTGGAACCTGCCGCCCGGCGCTTGCGCGAAAATAGAATTCCCTTCTCGATCGACACGTGGTCGCCGGACACCGCCTGCGCCGCCGTGGACTGGGGAGCAGACGTCATAAACTTCACCGGGCAACATGCCTCGGCCGAAATGCTCGCAGCGATTGCCGGAGCCAAGGCCTCTCTGATCCTCACGCATATGCCCTACGGCAATGCCTATGAAATGCGCACTCGCCCGCGTCTCGCGGCGCCGACAGATGCCGTCGGGGCGATTCTGGAATCACTCGAACCACGGGTAGCCGAAGCCCATCGTGCCGGGATCGAAGACGTGATCATCGACCCTAATCTGGGAATCATTCACCCCGAGACGGATGACTTCGAAAAAATCCACCGGCAACTCGAGATCGTCTGGCAAGCGGACCGACTCCGCGCGCTGGGCTGCCCGCTGCTTTTCTATGCCGCCCGCAAACCCGAAAGATTGGCACGCATCATGATGGCGTCTTCTGTCCTCCATGCGCGCGCCGACTATATCCGCACGCACGATCCCTCCACCTTGCGCGCACTCCTGCGCCACAACGCCGCGGAGACTTCATGAGCGATACGCCGCTGTCAGGAAAAAACGCCTTCGTCACCGGAGCCGCCCACCGCACCGGGCGCGATCTGGCACTCGGCCTCGCCCGCTCGGGAGCGGACGTCGCGATTCACTTCCACACCAACGAGGAAGCCGCCCACAACGTCGTCTCGGAGATCGAAGCGATGGGACGCCGCTCTCTCGCCGTTCAGGCCGACCTGACACAAGCGGACCAAGCCGCCAACGCAATTCAGGCCGCCGAAACCGCACTCGGGTCGATCGAGATTCTGGTGAACAACGTCGGCGTCATTGTCTGGAAGACGCTCGACGAAATCACACCTGCGGATTGGCAGCGCTGCATTGACGGTACGGTGACCTCCACGTGGAACACTTCGCGCGCAGCGGCCTGCGGCATGCGGGCTCGCGGCTTTGGACGCATCATCAACATTCTGGACGCCGACGCCGACGCGCTGGCACCCGTGATCTTTGCGACCCCCTACAAGATCGGCAAGACAGCCACCTGGGTGCTGACGAAATCCATGGCTAAAAACGAAGCCCCGCATGGCATCACTGTCAATGCGATCTCGCCTGGCGTTCTTGCGAACTCGGAAAAAGAGGTCCCTCTGGAGCGCATTCCCGCGGGCCGCCCGGGGACCAGCGAAGACCTGGTCGGTGCCCTGCTCTATCTCTGCAGCGACGCCGCCGCCCATACCACCGGCACCAACATCAAGGTTTCGGGCGGCTATCTGATCTGAGGGCGTTTAGTTCCTGGATTGGTGCCCGGCGATATTGCGGGATTCAGGTCCGCCAAAACTCTCGGTCCCCCTGCGGCTTGTGAGCCCCGCAGACGGGACTGGACTCCATCCCGAGAAAGCGCAACATACTGAGGCGTGCCAGCATTCCGACACCCATTCACAAGCGCCCTGGGAGCATTCCTGCTCGCATCTTGTCTCGCCTGCCAACCCGAGCAGCCCAAAACAGCCAATTCAAATTCTGCGGACTGCATCATTGCCGTGACCATCGACACCCTTCGAGCCGATCATCTCCCGATGTATGGCTACCCGAGAGCCACGGCTCCTTTTCTGACGAGACTCGCCGAGCGCGGCGTGGTCTTCGAGAAGGCCTTCAGCGCGTCTTCACACACGGCACCCTCGCATGCCTCGTTGTTCACCTCGTTGTCGCCCTCCGAGCATGGGGTTCGAAAAAACGGCGACAGACTCGACGCGTCCACACTGACGATCGCCACCGAAATGCGAAATTCCGGCTATCGCACGGGCGCATTTTCAAGCGTCGGCTGGCTGCGCCAGATCGGTCAGGGTTTCGAAAATTTTACGGCCAACGAATCCGGGTACACTCGCGGCGACCGGCTGGTCGATGATGCGCTGGCGTGGCTCAAGAAAATCCCGAAAAACGAAGCGAAGTTTCTATGGCTGCACTTCTTTGACGTCCATGAGTTTCAAGAAATGCAGCCGGCCGACAAGACCATGGAACCTGATCCCCATTATGCGGCCGCTAAAAACGCGCTGGCAAGAAACAGCCAATCACCTCCCGATTGGGAACAAATCCTCAACCGGGACCACGGCGTCCCACCCCGGTTGGCCACGCGTATTCTGCCCCAACTGATCGCATCTGTCTCCGACTACGACACGCGCATCCGCTACGTCGACGGCGAATTGGAGCGACTCCACAGCGCCCTGCCCGAGTTCTGTGGCCCCGAGAAAACGCGTTGGTTCGTCACCTCCGATCACGGCGAGGGGCTTCTGACGAGCGGACGCATGGGGCATGGGCGCTACCTGCACCACGAACAACTCCACGTGCCGCTGATCTACTACGCGGCTGATCTCGAACACCCCGGAACCCGCGTACCGCAACTCGTTCGCCTCGTGGACCTTCCTGCAACGATCGCCGAGGCCGCGGGAGCGCAATGGCCCCTAGGCAAGGGCTATTCCCTGCTCGGACTGACGGGTGGTGATGCTTCGCAGTATCCGGTCCGTCTGAATTTCGCGCAAAGACGACCCGCATCCACAAAGCGTCTCAAGTTGGGATGGACGGAGGGAGAGGTCATGACCATCCACGATGCAGACAAGCGCTATATCCTGCGGACAGAGGCTCCCGATCTCTTTTTCGACCGCTCCGTGGACCCGTTCGAAACCAAACCTCTCTCACCAACCGATCATCCCGAAGCCAGCCGCTGGCAGAGGATGGCCATTGAGGAATGGGAAAGAGTGCAAAACGCCGAGACCTCAGCAAAGAACTCGGCATCAACAAATCCACGCTACCGCGAACAGCTGCGCGCTCTGGGCTACATCGAATAACCGCGCACCCGCTCAATAGAAATAATAGAGCACAAAGGTCACCGCCGCCGTCAGCAGCGCAGCAAGCCAGCGATCATCGCGCAACGAGACAGGCCCGCCGTTCTCTGCATCCGGGCTCTGCCCGAGATAGGCCGCGAACAAAGCCAGCGTGAAGCCGGCCGCCAGAACGCCTGCCACACCCGCCCGGAGCCAACCCGCAGCAAGGAACCCCGCAAGGAACAAATTGCCCAGCAAATAGAACACACACCAGCGAGCGAGTCTCTGCAGATGGGCCGTGGTCGTGCCGGTGACCGTGGTGAAAAGATAGGCGTCGGTTGCCGGGTCGCGCTGGGTGGTCCGGCTGACCAGGGCGTGAACAGTAAAGCAGGCCAAGGCCGTCAAAAACGTGCGATGCATGAAATTGAGCTCATACCCGAACGTTGGCAGCGTCGAGGCGCCTGCGACCTGCGCGGCATAGGCCCATTCCAGAGCCACGCCGACAATCGGTGCTGTCAGGATCGCTGCCGACGCACCACGAGCGGTTGCGCGCGGCGAAAACATCCCCATCAGAAAGGCCACCAGAAGCCCCGGTGTGAGATAAGATAGCTGGCGCGATAGCTGGAGGAAGAAATTCCCCTGTGAGTTCGGGTCGTAGGTCGTCGCGGCAAGAAAAGCCGCCAGTGAAACCAGAAACACCACGACGATTCGTCCCAGACGAACAAGATCCGCGTCCTGCGCCTCGCGGTGCAAATGCTTGCGGTAGATATCAAAGGAAAACAGGGCTGCGGCCGAGTTCAGCATCGAGTCGATCGTCGAGAGGATCGCGCCGAGCAGGCCTGCCGCCACCAGCCCGAGCAGACCGCGACCAGCGGGAAGCACCAGACTCATCAGAACCGGAAAGGCTTCATCAGGGGCCACCTGCACATCCCCCATCCGCGCGGCTACCAATTGCGCGGCAGCCACGCCGCCGGCGATCGAAAAAAAGGGCACCAGAAGCTTCAGAAACCCACCCGCAAGAATACCGTAGCGTGCCTGCTGCTGGCTGCGCGCGGCGAGCGTCCTCTGGACGATATACTGGTTGGTGCACCAGAAGGAGAGATGCAGGACCATCAGCCCGGTAAACACACCGGTCCATGGCAAGGATGCATGATCCGCCGGCAGGTAGAGGTGCATGCGTTGTTCGGGTCGCGGCACTGCCGCATCGTTGGCGAGCAGACCGGAAAAACCATCGATCTCGGGCTGCGCAAAGGTCGCAATCGCCACGAGAATTCCCGAAACCAGAAGCAGACCCGACTGAATCACATCCGTCCAGACCACCGCCCGCATCCCACCGATGATCGTGTAGACGCCGGTGATGGTCGCCAGCGCGACCACGCCGCCCACATATCCCGGGTCGAGAATGGAGTCGCGCAGCAGAAGCGACATCGACCGCGAGCCGACATAGAACAAGGCTGTCATCTGGGCTGCGATCAACAAAAGCGTCGTAACCGAGTACAGCAGACTCGCGCGCTCATCATAGCGAAGGGCCAGGTACTCCGAGAGCGTATGAACACGCAGGCCGGCAAAGACCGGCAGCAGCAGATAGGCCAGCGCCAAGAGCGCAAAAACGGCGCCCAATTCAAAATGGCTCTGCGCAAAGCCGATCGAAAAACCCACCCCCAGCATGCCGACGAGATGGTTTGCCGACACATTCGTACCAAAAACAGAACCGGCCACCCCCCACCACGGCATGGAACGGCTTGCGAGAAAATACTCGTCCGAGGTCTGACCGCGGCCACCGGCGAGAAGACCGATGCCCATCACGGCCGCCAGACAAACGAGGAAGACCGCGAGGTCGAGCCCGCCTAGCATAACCGTCCTCGCGTTGGCTTCGTCGCGAGCCGCGCGCAATCACCCCCGGACGCTTTATTTCGCATCCCAACCTCCGATTCACGCAATGACGGCCAACCCACGCCATGAGGAAACTCTATCCGACCCGCGTCGGCAAGCGCGACGAGCCCCTCAGAAGCGATACGGCTCGCAAGCGGCATCTCGCGCCACAAGATCCAGTGGCATTGCACCCGGCCAAACTGCCGGATATCCCGGTTTGATGGCGGCGGCCGGAAAGCTGGTAGTTCTGCAGCAAAGGCATCGGCGGGCTCTGGAGGATTTCCTTGGCGAATTCGACGCCCACCCCGATCAGCTCCACGCCTACTTCACCCCACGCACCGCATCGATCGACGAGGCGATCGCCTTTCTGTCCGCCGCGCGAGACGAGGACAAACTGCTTCCCGGACGCGTACCGGCCTCGACCTGGTTCTGGGAGGCCCGCGGCAGGTTGCTGGGCGTCGTGAACCTGCGCCACCGCATGACGCCCGCACTGGAAGAGATTGGCGGTCATATCGGCTTTGCCGTTGCGCCATCTGCTCGCCGTCAGGGAGTCGCCGGGGCGCTGCTGGCAAGAACGCTCGACGAGGCACGCCTGATCGGACTGGAGCAAGTCGCTCTGACTTGCGACGGCGCCAATCAGGCCTCGGCTCGAACCATCGAAGCCGGCGGCGGCCTTCTCGTCCGAGAAGGTTGGTGCGAGGCAAGCCGGAGCCATCAACGCTGGTACAAGATTACGGTCCCCGCAGGCCGAGCCTAGTCCTCGGGAAGCCTCAGCCCCAATGCACGTGCCTCGGTCAGGAAGGCATCATGCGCAGCCCGATCATAGCGCACAGCGGCAAACCCCGCTCCGGCAGCGACGTGCACATTATCCTCGAGATCGTCCACGTAGAGCGTCTCCTCCGGCACGAGAGAGTACTCCTCGATCGCTTTGCGAAAAATGAGCGGATCGGGTTTCAGGCAATGACTGCTGTAGGAATAGATCCCGCCACTGAAGTGCCGGAAAATCGAATAATCGCGGAAAAGATGATCCTTGTGGATATCGCTTGTATTGGACAGCAAGAGCAGGCGATGGGTCGCACGCGCCTTCAGCACCACTTCCCACATTGCATCGATCGGGGTGAAGATCTCCTCCCAGATACGACGAAAATCCGCGGCGCTTTTCTGGAATCCGAGAGTCTTCATGCCTGCCGACACAAACGCATCTCCGTCAATCGCTCCGATCTCCAGATCGTATTTGAGCTCGGCCAACCGCTCGAGGGGATCGCCTGTCGCCGTGCTCGCCGCCTGGAATTTCGGCCGAGCCCGGCCGAAGTCGAAACCCACCAGAACATTTCCTATGTCGAGGAGAAGCGTCTTCATCAATTCAGGCCACGGACCTCCAACGGGTGACCACACCCGCCGGTCGGTCAGCTGCGCATCAGATAGTTACGCGCGATCACGACGCGCTGGATCTGCGATGTGCCCTCGTAGATCTGCAGGAGCTTGGCATCCCGCATCAATTTTTCGACCGGGTATTCCTTCGTATAGCCATAACCGCCAAAAACCTGAACGGCGTCGGTCGCGCATTTCATCGCCAGATCGGCACCATAGGCCTTGGCGATCGCCGAGGTGCTCGTCCGCTTGATGCCGTTATCGACTTCCCAGGCCGCCTTGAGCCACAAAAGCTTCACAGCTTCCTCGGCCATGACCATCTCGGCGATCATGAACTGCACCGCCTGATGCTGGGCAATCGGGACGCCAAAGGTTTTACGCTCGAGCGCATACGCTCGCGATTCCTCGGCGCAGCGACGGATAATGCCGCTACAAATGGCCGCGATCATCGGGCGGGATTTATCAAACGTCTCCATCGCAATCGCAAAGCCCTGACCGGGTTCGCCGAGAAGATTATCCGCGGACAGACGGACGTCCTCGAAAATTACGTCGGCTGTATCGGAAGCGCGCTGCCCGAGTTTATCTTCCTTCTTGCCGGAAGAGACACCGGGATGATCTTTGGGCACGACAAAAGCGGTGATTCCCTTATGCCGAAGCGACGGGTCGGTCGTGGCAAAGCCCGTATACCAACTGGCGTGGCTCGCGTTTGTGATCCACCGCTTCTGGCCATTGAGAATCCAGTCGTCTCCATCCTGAACGATCCGAGTTTGCATGCCGGCGACATCCGAGCCCGCTTCCGGCTCACTGCAGGCATAGGAAGCGAAAATCGGATCGGCAATCAGAGAACCGAGGTATTTCTCTTTCTGCGCGTCGGTTCCGGCAATCATCAAAGGCAGGGACGCCAGATGGTTCGCCATGATGCTGGTCGCGATCCCCGAGCAACCATAGGCCAGTTCCTCGGTCACAAGGCTTCCCCCAACGGTAGACAGACCAAGCCCGCCGAGGGATTCGGGGATTTCGACATTCATCAAGCCGACCTCCCAAGCCTCGCGGAAGACATCGGCAGGCCACTCCCCGGTCTCGTCGTATTTTGCCGCAACCGGGACGATTTTCTCGGCCGCAAAACGGCGGGCTGTCTGGATTAACGCTTCTTGCTCATCTGTCAGTGTCGGATCGAACATATCAATTACCTCAATTCTCTACCTTAGGGGCTGAACGCCTGTTGTTCCAGTGGGAAAGGACACCGGATCGCGGCTCTGGCTTCCTCGGCAAACGGGGCCAAACAGGGTAGAAGACTTCCGTGACAAGCAGCAAGGATTGGGGATTTGCCGAGAACCTGGACGGGATTCGCGGCGAGGTCGCGATCGCCGGGGTCGGCGAGTCCGAACATACGCGTGCCTCGGGCCGGACACCGAGTGAAATCACCGCTCAGGCCATCGAACGTGCCCTCGAGGATGCCGGCCTGCCTCCCGATCAAGTGGACGGACTGATGTGGAACTCCACTCTCGACGGATTCGATGGCCAGGCCTTCCGCGATCATTTCGACGTCCAGCAGGAAATTTGGGAATCCGACCAGGGCGGCGGCATGGTCTGGGCCGGGACCGCTCCCTATCAGGCAGCGCAAGCATTACGCAGGGGCCAGGCGAAATATATTCTCAATATCTTCTCGGTTGCCTGGGCTACCCAACGCGCCGACATGACCGGTGGACCCGGACAGTTCCACGCAGCCGAACTCTTCAAGCAAAACCTCGAATTGCCATTTGGCTGGTTTCCCCAACCCATCTATTTCGCCACCATTGCGCGCCGACATATGCACGAATTCGGGACCACCGAAGATCAGCTGGGTGCCATCGCGGTCGCTGGCCGTCGTCATGCGAACCATAACCCCGCCGCCGTGCTCCACGAGCGGCCACTTTCGCTGGAGCAGTATCGCGAGAGCCCCAAAATTGCCGACCCCTTCCGCAAGGAGGATTGCTGCCTGATCTCGGACGGCGGCGGCGCCTACTTGATGACCACCGCAGAACGCGCCCGCGACTTGCGACAGACACCCATCACGGTGGCCGGCGTCGGTCTGGGCACCTCGCATACAGGGATGCATTGGGCCGAACAAAGCGATTTCACCGCGACCCCGCAGGTCTTTGCCGCACCAGCCGCTTTTGCCATGGCAGACCTCTCGCCTGCCGATGTCGATGTCTTCAGCTGTTACGATCCGTTCACCATCGTCACATTGATGCAGCTCGAAGACATGGGCTTTTGCCCCAAAGGATCCGGCGGCGCCTTTGTCGAGGGAAAGCATCTGCATTTCGATGGCGGCGGTCTCCCCACCAACACGCACGGCGGAATGTTGAGCCATGCCTATGTTCTGGGGATCGCCCACGTGGTGGAGATCGTTCGACAATTACGCGGTCAGGCCGCAGCGCAGGTGCCGGACGCAAAGGTAGCCGTGTATGGCGGTTATACCGGGCCCCAGGCGTCCACGCTCCTTCTCGTTCGGGGGGATGCATGAGCCTGCAACGCGAGGACTTTCCCCTCCCGGATACCCGCTGGGAGCCTACGCGAAAATATTGGGAGGCCGCCGCTCGAGGGGAGTTGCGGATTCCGCAATGCGCCCGTTGCGGGCGCTGGGTCTGGTACCCGAAGGCAGACTGCCCGGACTGCTCCCATGCCGAGTTCATCTGGACGAAGCTCTCCGGGCGGGCCAACCTCTTCTCTCATGTCGTCGTGCGGCACGCCTTTCTTCCGCAGTATCAGAACCTGATTCCCTTTGTCCCCGCGCTGGTTGTTCCGGTCGAAGCGCCCGAGGTCAGAATCGCCACCCGCATCGTCGAAATAGAGCCTGAAGAGATCCAGATCGATATGCCCCTGCAGGTTGTCTTCGCACCCCTGCAATTCGATGGTGTCGAGGCGACCGTGGTCGCCCCCTTGTTTCAGCCCGCTCCCTAAAGGAGTCCGGCCAGCATCCGACGAACCGATTCAATATCCGGCACTCTTGTCGTGGCAATACTCCGGCCGTCCCCGACATGAATGGAGATAGCCCCCTCGGGCAAGGAGGCGAAAAGGTCCTCGTCGGTCTGGTCATCGCCCATCCCGACTACCATTGTTCCGTTCGCAAGTCCGTCCACCAAGGGCTTGACCACCGTACCCTTGTCCAGACCGAAGGGCCGTACCTCGATCACCTTGGCATCCGATACGATTTCCGCCGGAGAGTTGCTCAGGATTTGCGCCAGATGGGTGCGAATTTCGTTGGCCTGAAAGGCACCAAACTCGGCTTCCGCCCAACGGTAGTGCCAGGCAAGCGTTACCGTTTTTTCTTCGACAAGAGAGCCCGGCGTTCGCGCCGTGAAATTCTCGAGGATGTCGAGAACTCGCTGCCACCAATCCATATCTTCCGGCTTGGGTCTCGACTTCCACTGGTCGCTGTCCGCCGCGCGCGACCAGAATCCGTATTCGGCATGCAGGTCGATCGGGATCTCGCCAAACTGATTTTCGATCGTTTTTCTCGCCGCACCACTGATCAGATGAATCTCGGTATTGGGGCGAGCAGCCAATCGCCGCAAGAGATCAAGAATCTCATCGTCGGGTGTCGAAAGTTCGGGTACGGCCGCAACCGGGACCAGCGTGCCGTCGTAGCCGAGTAATAATTGGAGTTTCGGAGCGGCTCGCATGCTCTCGACCAAACTGGCGAGGTCCGGAGAGTCCGCCGCCATCCGCCCCACGGCTTCCTCACCCTCCACTGCCTCCTCGAGGGTGCCCAGAAAGGAGCCGACCCACCGATGCACGTCGTAGGAAAGCACCCTTCTTCGCAAGCCACGCATGCGCGCTCGGCGCTCTTCCTCCGGAAGTTCCAGGGCCCGCACGAAAATTTCGGCAGAGCGATCGATATCGAACGGATTGAGCATCAAGGCCTCGGCCAGTTCACTCGCCGCACCGGCAAATTCGCTGAGCACCAGGACGCCGTCGTCGTCGGTACGGGCCGCGACAAACTCCTTGGCCACCAAGTTCATGCCGTCCCGCACAGGCGTGATCAACATCACATCAGCCGCCCGGTACATCGACACCAACTCTTCATCGCTCAGACTGCGGTAGAGATAATGGATCGGCACCCAATCGGCAGTCCCGAACTGTCCGTTGATCCGTCCAATCATGGCATCCACTTCGTGCCGAAACTCCTGATAGGCGTCGACACTCTCTCGCGAAGGCACCGCTACCTGAATCAATCGGACCCGGCCATGATACTCCGGGTGCCGGCGCAGCATTGCCTCGTAGGACAGTAAACGGCGTCGGATCCCCTTGGTATAATCGAGCCTGTCGATCCCGAGCAGAATCTTCTCGCCCATTTTTTCGCGCAACTCGGACGCGCGGGTTCGGACCTCATCCGAATCGGTCAGCGCCACGAATTTTTCGACATCGATGCCCATCGGAAAAACGCCCAGACGAACCTCTCGTTCCTGATAGAGGACGCGATCCACGTCTGCGGCCACCCCGAGGACACGCAAGATCGAGGAGCCGAATTGGCGCATATATCCGGCCGTATGAAAACCGACCAGGTCCGCACCCAAAAGGCCTTCGAGCAATTTCTCTCGAGAGGGAAGGATTCGGAAGATTTCCGACGAGGGGAATGGAATGTGCAGGAAGAATCCGATGCGCGCGTCCGGGTAGCGCTCTCGAAGCATCGCCGGAAGAAGCATCAATTGATAATCGTGCACCCAGATTCGATCGCCGGGCCGATAATGCCTGCCGACTTCGTCGGCGAAGCGCCGGTTCACTCTTTCGTAAACGTCGAAATGTTCCACATAGAGCGGCAACTGGTCGAGCAGGTAATGGAAGAGCGGCCAGAGGACGCCATTGGAGAAGCCTTCGTAGAACGCCTTGACGTCCTCGGACTCGATCCACACGGGTGCCGCCCGCAGCTCATCGAGTCGCCGATGCAACCCCTCCAGCTCAGGTCGCGAAAAGTCGGCCACATCCCCGGGCCAACCGATCCACAGGGCATCCGAGCGCGAATGCGGTCCGCTAAGACCGGTGGCGAGACCGCCGGCACTCCGCTCGACGCGCAAATCTGCCCCATCGCGAGAAACCGTGATCGGCAATCGGTTGGATACAATGAGAAGTCTCGACATCAGTAGTTACAGGACCGGAGTCCATGATAAGAGTACCTGTGATCGGCGCAGAAACATAGAGGATGAATTCGCGATGACACAAACAGCCATCGGCGCCACAGCGCTCGCTCTCATGGCCGGAACGCTCGCTCAGGCCTTTGCTGCCCGTCTGGGACTGCCCAGCATTGTTCTGCTCCTTGCCACGGGGTTCCTGCTGGGGCCGGATTTCCTCGGCCTGCTCGACCCATCGGCGCTTGCCGGCGGCCGCGAAACCATCGTATCGCTTGCCGTCACGATTATTCTTTTCGAAGGCGGGCTGGCGCTCGATCTTGATCGACTACGCCGCCAGCAACGCAGCCTTCTGCTTCTGGTGACTCTTGGCGGGGCAATCTCGATGATTCTGGGCACCCTGGCCGCACGCTATGCGGTCGGGTTCTCCTGGTCTGTTTCGCTGCTTTACGGATCCCTGATGATTGTCACCGGGCCCACCGTTGTCACGCCGCTCCTCTCGCGTCTGAAGATCGAGAGGCGTTTGCGCGAACTCCTCATCAGCGAGGGCGTTCTGATCGACCCTATCGGCGCCATCGTTGCTCTGGTTGCCGCCGAATGGGTGGTTGGACATGCAGGCCTCCTCGAGTCCGGCTGGCTGGTAGTCATGCGGCTCAGCCTCGGGGCGGCTGCAGGCTTCAGCTCCGGAGTCTTGCTGGCCACGGTCCTGAAGCGCCAGTGGATACCGGAGCACCTCATCAATCCCACCGTCCTCGGAATCACGCTGGCGGTCGCCACATTTGCCAGCGGCCTCTCGGCCGAAGCCGGTCTGATGGCCGCAGTCGCACAAGGCGTCACGATGGCCAACCGGCAAATCCCCGGGATCGGCAAGCTGCGCAATTTCAAGGAAGCGCTCACGCTGATTCTGCTGGCATTTCTCTTCGTCACACTGGCCGCCGGCCTGCGGCTCGAATACGTGGAAGATCTCGGATGGAATGCCCTGATTGTCGTCGGCTGCCTGATCTGGATCGCACGTCCCCTGGGCGTCTTCCTCGCCACCTACGGCAGCGAGATGCCTCTGCGGGAACGCGTATTTGCCGCCTGGATCTGTCCGCGCGGGATTGTGGCGGCAGCCATCGCGGGATTGTTTCACCTGCAACTCGAGCAGAGCGGCATCCCCGGCGGTGCAGCCCTCGAAGCTCTGGTCTTTGTCACAGTCGCCTGCACGGTCACCCTGCAGGGCCTCACGGCGCGCCCCGTCGCCTGGCTCCTGAAGATCGACTTTCCCAGCCTGCTCGGTACCGTCATCATTGGTGCGGATGCCTTCTCTCGTCAGGTCGGGCGCCTGCTCACCGATCTGGGACGTCCGGTCGTGCACGTCGACAGAAACCCGGCACTCTGCGAACGCGCTCGCGCGGCCAAGCTGGTCGCGGTCGAGGGAGATGCGCTCTCTCTGGAAACGTTGGAGGCTGCCGGCGCCCGATACGCCGATGTGATCCTGGCGCTGACCGGCAACAACGCCTTGAATGATCTTGCCCTGCAAAAGGCGAGCGAGAGCTTCATGGCCGAGCGCTATCTGGGTCTCGGCTCCGATGCTCTGCCGAGCGAAGAGGGTATTCGACCGGGCAACGTTCTTTTCCCGGGGAACTTCCCCGGGATTCAGGAAGCCAGTCGCCTCACGCGTCTCGAAAAACTCGAAATCACGGACCGTATCGCTACCCCCCGGAAGGACGCTCTGAAACCACTCCGCGACTTGCCCTACGGCCCAGGGGAATTTGCTGTGGCTTTGGTGCGCAATGGCGCCGTGAACCTCGCCACCGGCGACCTGCAGCTATCCGTCGGCGATATGCTCTACACGGCACGAACGACGGGTCAGATCAGTCCTCTGGATGAGCTATTTTCCGGAAGCCAAAAGAAGCCACCCGGCCCCTCGGGCTAGACCTGCAAACGGGCCGCGCCAATCCCCGGCCAGATCCGCAGCAGACCAAAAAGAGCCCGTAAGCCGATCCAGGCGACGGTGATCCACCAAACCAGAACAAAAGATCCCGACCAGTCCGTTGGCAGAGTCATCAAGGCTACCGCTCCCGTGACCGTCGACAGAAGCATCACGTTTCGCAGATATCGGTAGTCGCCGGTGCCCCAATGAATGCCGTCTGTGACAAAGGAAAGCGCATTCAGCGGTTGTGCGATCGCCGCGATCCACCAGGCCGACCGAAAAATACTCTCTGCGGGGGGCGGTACCAGCAACCATATCGCGCCGGATTCAAGTCCGAGCATCGCGAACATCAAAAGCAAACCGGTCAACAGGGCCCAACCACAAGAGATCCCCGCCACCCGCCGTGCCGTACCCGTCTCGCCGGCGCCCAGGAAGAAACCGATCAGGCTCTGCGCGCTGGCGGCCCATGCATCGAGCAGAAAGGCACCAAAAACCCACGACTGCCGAATCGCCTGATGCGCCGCACCTTCCATCTCACCCAATTGTGTCGAGGCACGCGTGGCAAGGAGCAAAAAAAGGAGGAGAGAACCCGTTCGAACGACCAGATCCCGTCCCACAACAAAAAGCTCCCCGACGGACTTCAGATCCGGCAAAGCGCGCCCCCCGAGCCGACTTTGAGCCGCGAAGAAAGCGAGCACGGCGCCCCCCCATTGACTGATAACCGACGCAATCGCAACGCCCGCCAGGCCCATGGGGCGAACCGGTCCTGCTCCGAAAACCAGAAGGTAATCGAGCGCAATATTCAGCAAGTTCAGACCGACCGCGATCCGCAGCGGCGTCTGCATATCCTGAAGGCCCCGCAGCGCCCCGAAAGAGGCGAGGAGGAGCAGGATTGCGGGCGCTCCAAACAGACGAATCTCGAGATAGATCCGCGCCTCCATCGCCATGGTGGCATCGGCCCCCATAAACCGAGTCGCCGCGTCGATCCAGGGCCAGGCCAGAAGAGCCAGCGCCACACCGAGCAACAAGGCCGTCAGGGCAGCGGTCGACGAGGCCCGTCGCGCCCCCCGATCGTCGCCCGATCCCAACGCACGCGCCACCGATGTCTGGGTTCCGATTCCGAGAAAGTTGAAGGCCCAGAATAACCCCGACAGAAGGACCGTACCGACGCCAAGCGCCGCGAGAGAGGTGCCTCCCGCTCGCGCCATAAAGGCCGTATCCACCAACCCCGTAACGGGTTCCGCCACCAGCGAAATCAGAACCGGCAGCGCCAGCCCGAAGAGTGTGCGGTGCGGCCGTTCCAAAAACGGATGTTCGCCAAGGCTTGGCTTCATGGGGCTCCAGATTGCCCGCGTTCAACCCCGAGCAAGAGGACCTTTCAATCGCCGGTCCGGAGAAATTCAGACAAACCGTAACCGACTCGATCGCCCCATTGCCACTCGGTCATTCCCTCGCCGATGAAAGTCGTCTGTCCGCCACGCCGGTTCCGGAGCGGAATGAAACTTTTGACTTTTCCATCGATCTTGATGTCTTCCCCGCCGGTGGTTCGAGCGGCGACGGTCAGGCTGCGATGAAAGGGCGTTCCCTCCTCATATTCAGCATCGATATGGCAATCGACCAGACCTTCCATCCTGCCGTCGCGAACAAGGACGCCTCCGCGGCGAATATTGTCGGCATCGCGCTCGATCACCGAAACCATCGCTCCGGCATTGGGACCAAAATTCATCGTGAGCCACTCATAGCTCTGGATGGCTTGCCAATAGCGAGGGCCCCAGGAGTGATCGCGCAAACCATAGCCGGCAATCTGGATGGTTTCGTCACCCAGATCGATGGTGCCCTCAACCTTCATATGCTGCTCGTAGTGCGCCTTGCCGAACTGCTTTTCCGCCGGGCGATCGGTCTCATCATCGTCCTGCTTGCTGCCATACATCGGACCGGCCGCGGTATGCAGAAGATCGACCTTCACGCGGCGGAGTTCGTTTTCCGAAAAGGCCTTTTTGGGATCCGCCATTTGTCGCGGCTCGCTGAGTTCCAGAACCGAGCCCTCGTAGGTCGTCCGCAGACGCTCGGACGGCTCCTCGACCTGAAAGTGCATCCCGCCAGCCTGAAACGCATCGTTGTTGGCAATTTCCGGCCTTTTGAAGATGAACAGAACACGGCCGTCGGGCAGATAGAGCGTTGTGGTCATCTCGGCCTTGCCCTCGTTGGCACGGTTGCCGAGACGCAGAAAGCCGCCGGCCTGACGCTCCGGATCGAAAAAGTTGAAGTACATGCTCTCGTTGAAGTTTTCTTCAACGCCCAGAGGGTGCGTATAATCGTCGTCCGCCGTGATATTTCCCAAAACCTTCGCCATGATCCTGCCCTTTCGTTCCCGGCATGCGGTGAAGCACCAAACGCCATGTGGCCTCTCCCTTGATTAGCTCAACATCTGTAGCGGTTGCCAGTCCCGCGGGCTCTCGGGTCAGGAAAGCGTATTCATCCGCAGAATCGCCGGCGTCTCCCGCTCCCAACCGAGAACCGTGATCGTCCCGGTCGACAAGACAAAATGGCGACCCGCAGACGGCTCAAACCCCAACCACCGACAGACGACCACACGGCCGACATGTCCGTGTGCAAATAGCACCACCGGCCCGCGGGCCTCGCGTGCACGCTCGAGAACGCCATCGACCCGGGTCGCGACCTCGGCACCAGTCTCACCTCCCGGACAAGGATGGGAAAAAACCGTCCATTCCGGCACGGTCTTGCGAATTTCGGCGGTCGTGATGCCTTCGTATTCTCCGTAATTCCATTCCGTCAGACCGGGATCGAGGTCGAGCCCCTCCGAGATCCCCGCGAGCTCCGCAGTCTCACGAGCACGCTGCAAGGGACTCGATACGGCGAGCGAAAAATCCCAACCGGCAAGGATCGGTCTCAATTCTCGGGCTGCACGGCGACCATTTTCCGTGAGCGGGATATCGGTGAAGGAGGTATGCTGACCGGATTTGCTCCATGCGGTTTCTGCATGACGAACCAAAACAACCTGATTTCGCTGCGGCATACCGGAGATTAACCCTTTCCGGACAGCGCCGTCGAACGACCCGCGGAAACCGGCAAGGAATCACCCTCTTGCCCCCTGCTCCGGCACAGGGCATGAATGCCCGAGGCCATGAGCGACAACCGTTCCGAGACAGAGGCGATCACGCCCGAAAACTGCGTGTCCTGTGGAAGCACGCTGGCAGAGCGCTGGGCGCCTGTCATCGACCCGCAAACACGGGAGAGCTTTCGCGTTCTGGTCTGTCCGCGCTGCGGGCTCGGCCATACCGCGCCGCGCCCTCGGGATCTGGACCCCTACTACGGGGCGGAATATTATCAGGACGGCAAGCGGCATGGGTTTTCCGAGCAATTTCGCTTCCGCCAGCGGTTGCGCCACGTCCAGAAAGAAAAACAATCCCCGGCGAGACTACTCGACCTCGGCTGTGGCAGCGGAGGGTTTCTCCTCGTCGCTGCGGCCGCAGGTTTCGAAGTGCAGGGAACCGATCGCGGCGAAGCCGCCGCTCTCGCCCGGAGCCGCGGGCTGAACATCAGTGAAAGCCTGCAAACTCTCGTGGACGAGCCGCCCTTCGATGTCATCACGGCCTGGCATTCGCTGGAGCACTTCGCCGATCCGACCGAAGAACTGCGTCAGGCGCATCGCGCACTCGCCCCGGAGGGACGGCTGGTCCTCGCGGTCCCGGATGCCGGCGGCTGGCAGGCCCGCGTGCATGGACGCTTCGGTTTCGCGCTCGACGTGCCCCGACATCTCTATCACTTCGACAAGCATTCTCTGCAGCAGATCCTGAGCGAAACCGGATTCACAGTCGAAACGGTGCATCATCAGGAGATTGAGTTCGATGTCTTCGGATGGATGCAAAGCACCCTGAACGCACTTCTCCCGACGCCCAACCTGCTCTTTCAGAGACTGACCGGTAAAAGGGCACCCGATCGGCCCGGCGAGACAGCACTGAGCCTGTTGTTGGGTTCTCTTCTCTTTCCCTTCGCCGTCGTCGCGACGCTGGTTTCCACCGCCGTCGGACGCGGCGGCACTCTGGTTGTCGTCGCGCGACGCAGTTGAGAGTCGAGGGCAGAAGTTTCAGCCCGCAATGGGGGGCGCGAACATCAGCCCGAAACCCATCGCACCAAAACGCCGGATACCACCAGAAGCAAGGAGAGCAGCCAGCCCGGTGAACGGATCGCCGCAGTCCGCGTCGTCACGTCCCGGACCCATTCCGCATGGCCGCCGGTCCCACTCTGCAACTGATTGGCCAGCCGCAAGCTCAGGCCGACACTCCAGACGAATCCCGCGCCCACCAGCAGCATCGCAAGCGTCGACGACCCGGTAAGGGCGAAATAAAGCAAGATGCCTGCGGCGACCAATGGAAGCACATCATTCTCCCTTGCTCTTCACTCGAGCGCGATCGTTCAGCGACCAATCGTATTCCAGATACGAGATCCCTCGGTCTCGCAGGCCCACCACCTCGGCGCGGGTTGCGGCATCCGCATGCGCAAGAATCCACGCCGGCACTCCGCCGGCGGCCTCAAAATCGTTCTCAAACCAGCGGAAAATCGAGGAGACGGCCGCCTGGTCCGGTGCCTTCCCAGGACGCAAACCCTTGCCTCGGTTGGCTAGAAACCGCTGCGACTGATCCTCGAGCTGTCCATCCAATCGAGCGCCGCTATAGATCTCCACGCGTAGGTCGGGGCAAGACAGGGAGGCGCAGACCAGAGCCATATGGACCCGGGGCTCGGCAAACTGACCGCGAAGAATTTCATGCTCGATCTCATCCAGAGAACGGTCGGCTCCGCCTACCTTGCCGGCGGTCTTCTTCCAGATCGGAAAAATGAAGTTTCCTCCATCGCGGATACTTTCCATCGGGTAGCGATCCAATACGGTTTTGATCGCCAGAAAATTATAGGCATTGATCCAAAAAGCGATCTTCTCGCGGTCGGGAACTCCGACCGGAGGCTTGGCCGCTGCAAGGGCCTCGATAGCCTGAGGATAGTCAGGGTCCGCGGCCCAGGCTTGGTAGTCCACCAAATGTGTCTGCAAACCAGCCACCTCGCCCGGCGCGACGTAGCGGCCCAGAAGTCGACCGTAGGCGGCAAAGGGCGCCTCGACCGCTTCCGAGTGCTCAACGGGCAGCATCACGGCAGCCAGCACCAGAACAACAAAGGCCCATTGTCTCCTTGCAGCGCACATACTCTGCTTTTAGACCCTTATGGGTGTCCTGTCATTCGACAGACGCAGAGAATTGCATGAATCCCCTCGCGACATTGATCGAAGACGCCGCCCGCCGACATGCGGATCAACTGGCCTTTATCGATCGGACCACGGAAACTCGGCATACGGCGACCTACAGCCAACTCCTGAGCCAGGTGCGACGCAGCGCCTACCGCCTGCGTAAAAACGGCCTGCAGAATCAGCAACGGGTACTTCTCGCCGCCGCCAACCAACTCGACTTCCCGGCCGCCTGGCTGGGCGCCATTTATGCGGGAGCCACCATTGTGCCGGCGCCCATCCTCTCCTCGATGCGAGATCTGGTGTTTCGCCTGCGCCATGCGCAATGCGATCTGGCGATCGTGGATCAGGCCCGTGAGCCGCTGATGCGCGAGGCAATTGCAATCGCTGGCGGCTCGATTGGCCTGATGCGCATCGAAGATCTGGCGGGCCCCGGTGACGAACTCGATCCGGCAGACGTCGGTCCAGACAGCCTCGGAATGATTCTCTACACATCCGGCACCACCGGCCAGCCCAAGGGCGCGGGGATCTCGCAGGAAACTCTGCTGGGTCATACTCGAGTGATCGCACACGAAGGGCTGGGACTCTCTGCTGCCGATACAATTCTCGGTGCCCTCCCCTTCACCCATTCCTACGGATGCCGCACGGCCATGCTCACCACGATTCTTTGCGGTGCCAAATGCGTGCTGACCCCGAGATTCGATGCTGCGGAATCCTTGCAGATTGCAATCGAAGAAGACGTTTCATTCATTCCCGCGGTGCCGACGATGTTCGCACGTTGGGGAGTTCTTGCCCCCGGAGAGCGGCCCGAGCGCCTGCATACGTGTCTTGCCGCTGGAGCGCCGCTCGCCGACGAAATCGTTTTGCGCGCCGAAGAGCGACTTGGCGCGCCGGTCCGCCAGGCCTACGGAATGACCGAAGCCACCCTCGCAACCATCAACGCGCCTCCGGACCCACGCGTCCTCGGCAGTGTGGGACTCCCGGCGAGCGATTCCGAAATCCGGATCCTCGGCGAACAGGGGGAAATTCTTCCCGATGGGGAACGCGGCGAAATCTGCATTCGAGGTGGCGGCGTGATGGCCGGTTATATCGATGATCCCGCGGGCACCGACCAGGTTCTTCGCGAGGGATGGATGCATACCGGGGATATCGGCTGGGTCGATCCGGCCGGCCGACTTTACGTGGTGGACAGGATCAAGGATATGATCATTCGGGGCGGCAATAATATTTACCCGGCCGAGGTCGAAGCCGTTCTTGTCGAATTCCACGGCGTCGCAAGCGCGGCGGTCGTCGGACGCGAGCACCCGATCCATGGCGAGGAAATTGTTGCCGTAATCGAACCCGTGGAGAGCGGAGAACTCGATATGCAGGCTCTTCAGGACCACGCAGCGCGGCAGCTCGCGCGAAACCGCTTACCCAGAGAATGGGCCATCGTCGAAGCGCTGCCTCTGGGACCTTCCCGGAAGGTCTTGAAGCGGGAGCTGCGCGAACAGATCCGCTCGGGTGCGCTCCCCACGAGCACCCGGAGCCTCTCAGGCGGATCGGGTCGCGACCCAGGCCAGCAAAACCCACCCCACGATAAAGAGTGAGCCCCCCAGTGGGGTGACGGGACCGAGCCACCGCGGTCCCCCGAGGGACAGCGCGTAGAGGCTCCCCGAAAAAAGAATCACCCCGGCAAAAAGGCACCAAAAAGCCCCGCCGAGCATGCCGCCGGAAACACCCCGTTGGGCTGCCAGAAGCCCGACGGCGATCATCCCGAGAGCATGAATCAGGTGGTAATCCACGCCCGTCTTGAAGGTCGCCAATTTCTCGGGAGTGATTTTCCCTTCCAGCCCATGGGCTCCGAAAGCTCCGAGAACCACACCCAAGGCCATGAGGATTGCTCCGATTCCGATCATGATTTCTGTCGACTCCTGACTGCTCTTTTCAAAGAACCCGCCCCGGATTCATCAAACCCTGCGGGTCCATCACGTTTTTGATCTTGCGCATCAAATCCATTTCGACGTCGCTTTTATAGTGCGCCATTTCCTCTCGCTTGAGGCGGCCGATCCCATGCTCCGCCGCGATGCTGCCATCGAGCGAGACCACCACATCGTGGACGACCCGACTGAAGGCCATCCAATGTTCGAGAAAGGGCGCGTCGGGTTCGCCCTCGGGCACACTAAGGTTGAAATGGATATTCCCGTCACCCAAATGACCGAAGGCGCATACCCGCACGCCGGGCCACTCGGCCTCGACTCGCTGCGTCGCTTCGTGCAGAAAATCTCCGATCGCGGCGATCGGGACCGAGACATCATGCTTCACGCTCGCACCGGCGCCCTTTTGTGCCTCCGATATGCTCTCGCGCAACTTCCAGAGCGCATCGATCTGACGGTCGCTACCCGCCACCACCGCATCGCGGATGATCGAGGCCTCGGTGGCGCGCGCCAGAAGATCTTCACCGATTCCCGCGAGAGCCTGATCCCCCGGCACGCTCGAATCGAGTTCGATCAAGACGTAATTTTCGTGGAAGCTCGCAAAAGGATTCGCGACACCCGGGATATGTGCCAGGACGAACTCCAGAGCGCGACGCGGAATCAATTCGAAGCTGGTCACTTGTTCCGCTGCCGTCTCTCGTGCCCAACCGAGCAGCTGCAGCGCGGACGCGACATCCGGGACGGCAACCATCGCCACCCATCGCGCGCGTGGGCGCGGAAAGAGACGAAGTACTGCCGCCGTAATCAAACCCAGCGTGCCCTCGGCACCAACGAATAATTGCTTGAGGTCATAGCCGGTATTATCCTTGCGCAAGCGACGCAGTCCGTCCCAGATGCGCCCGTCGGGCAAGACGACTTCGAGACCGAGCACAAGGTCGCGCATATTTCCGTAACGGAGGACATGGACGCCACCTGCATTTGTCGAAAGATTTCCCCCGATCCGGCAGCTACCCTCGGAAGCCAGACTCAGCGGGAACAAACGATCCGCATCGGCCGCTGCGCGCTGCGCGTCGGCAAGGAGCAGCCCGGCCTCCACCGTCATGGTGTCATTGCCGGGGTCAAGCTCGCGCACCGCCGTGAGGCGATCGACCGAAATCACCAGAGAACGACCATCTTCATCCGGGACCGAACCGCCGCAGAGCGAGGTGTTCCCCGCTTGGGGAACCATTGGAATCCCGGCCGAAGCACATAGTTTCACGACTTCCGAAACTTCCTGTGTCGAGGCTGGCGACACGATCGCCGGCGACGACCCTCTCCAGCGTCCGCGCCATTCCACGAGGTGAGGCTCCATCGCCACCGGGTCGTCAATCCACCCCTTGTCGCCAACAAGGGCGCGGATTTGCTGAAGAGCTTGCGCGACCGGGTCCATACTACTCAGTCTTAGTCTCTCGGGGCCCTCCCGTCGACGGCCCCGAGGCAGGTTCTGTCATTCCGGGCGACGATCCGCTCCGAGGGCCCGGGAATCCCCGGGAATCCCCTGCAATCAGAGGAACTCGAGGAAATTATCACCAGCCGTGAGATCGCCCCGCGAGGCCGAGCGTGAGAGGTTGCAATTGGTCGCTGCGACGCCCTCGACCCGGTTGCCGGAGGCACCCGAGAAACGAACACAAGTGCCCGTCGCGTCGATTGACCCTCCGATGACCCGGTTAGCTGTGGGAGCCGTCCATCCTCGTGCCGCCCGCGATCGGTTCTGATTTTCCTCATAAGCCTCGAAATTATAACCGGCTCCCGTCAGATGGTTCAGCACGAACGCATTTTCATGCGATGCGCCGCGAACCTGGACGACGCGATCCTCGATGGAATTGAGAACGATCAGGCTTTTTTGGGCATGCTTCATATAGATCGAAGCCGAACCGCTTCCGGAAAGGTTGTTCGCAATCAGGAAAATATGCTGGACATCGAGGAGATAGATATTCTCGGCGCCGCTGTCCTCGATATCGTTGAAGAGGACAAAGTTCAGATCCGCTCCGCTGCCGATATGGATGCCTTCGTCACCGCTGGCCGAGATCAGATTACCTTCGATCCAGTTTCCGGTCGTCTGCTGGGAAAGATCGATGCCGTAGCGAGAGTTATCCAGAATCTCATTATCTTCAATGCGATTTCCCGAGCCCCCGCGGATACGAAAACCATTACGGAAACCCGAGATCAGGCAATTGCGAACCTCCGCGCCGGTGGTTCGGTCGAGAACGAGGCCGCTCCCGCGCCCCTTGCCCGTCAGAGCATGGCCATCACAATCCAGAACCGCCGTTCGCCGGAGCCGAAGGCCGTCACCCGGGCAACTGAGCAAATCTCCTCCAAGAGTCGATTCGCCCACCAATACGTCGCCACAACCACATTCGACCTCACCACCACAGACCTTCGCCTCCACCGAAACAGCGGAAAACATCATGAAAATGGCCAAAAGCCCCAATAAAACCCTCATCGTCCCTACCTCCGGCCTTTGGCCATTTGCATCCCGCTGGGCGGCCATGCCGGCCAATCAGGATACGCTTGGGGTATCGGTAGGGGTTTATACTTACTTGAGGGGTTATAGACCCTAATATGACGCAAGAGGTCATTGCGAGGCCATAAAAAAAGGGCCCGTTTCACATAGTGAAACGGGCCCATGACTCGTTGCTGAGGGAAAAGTCTAGAAACCCTTCACCTTGGCGCTTTGTCGGTAGAACATCGAGCAGAACCACCAACCAATGGCGACCATCAGCGTTAATCCGAGGAAGCTCAACTGGCTTGTCGGGAAAGACGCCCAAGGCACAACCGAATGGCTGCCGATCATGGTCCAGACCAACGGGATCGACATATAGGTATTATGCTTGGACCGCGTGCCGGCGAGAGCCACCAGATCGCCATCGGGTGCCGTGCCTTCCTTGACGCAGGTAATAATTTTCTGCTGCGCAGGCCAGATTCGGAACCAGACGTTAAACGCCATCGCGGTACCAAAGGCGGCTCCCAGATGAATATTCATCGACCGGTAGCCGAAACCGCCGACACTGCTGAACAAATAGGTCAGGCCCGCCACGAGAATGAGTCCCACAAAAAACAGGGTCCTCATATCCTTGAGTGCGGCCAAACCGACGAGCTGGTCGTAGACGAAAACCGCAAGGAACGTCACAGCGACCATGGCAATTGCGCCGGTCGAGAACTCCCCGGATTCGGTCACGATGCCACCGTGGTAATACACCAAAAGCAGCAGGAGAACTCCTGTTGCCCATGTCCAGGCGGCGCCCCAGCGGAACCAAAACAAGGCTCGCGGCAGAAGCTCCGGATTGACGGCTTTCTTGGTTTCAGCGCTCAGCTGCGCCTGCAAAGGAGCGTTGACCCAGTTGAAGAAATACAGAAGACCGATCCAAGTGATCCCTGCGATAATGTGTGCCCACCGGAATATTGCCTGTAAAATCGGTGAAATCTCGTCCATGGAACTCCCCCCCTATTGCCGGAGTCTGCGACCCGGCCCTTAGGACATGCGGAGACCCTGATCCATCCTCGGGGAATCCGATGCCGTCCTTTATTCGATGATGTAGATTGAAACGCCTCGGGTCAAACGCTGCCCAGGATCCCCGGGTGTCGCTGGCGAAACCTTGCCCGTCTGACTGTGACCTCGCGCTTGGGATGTTTGAGAATGACCGTTGCGTCCGCGCGACTGATTTTCCGCCCGAACAAACAGTACACGCCTCGCTGGTCGCGCTGATGGTTGGCCCAATCCGCCAACTCTCCCGCATCGGGGCTGTGGCCGAGTGCGAGCGCGCACTCCTTGGTCAGGAAGCCCAGGAGGACCCGCACCGGCGCATCTCCCTCCGCCAAGGTCGGACGCTGCAAGGCCGGGTCCACTGACGATTTTCGCCAGGGTCCGCGCAACACTGTTCCGTTTTCCGCCATCTCGTAGTCGAATCTGCGGGACACGACGCTACATTTCAAGGCCAAAATGAGCCAGAATGAAATCGGGATGAAAGATTCATGACGAAGAACTTCCATAAACAAGTCTGCGGCGGTCTTCTGCTCGCATCGATGGTGCTGCTGGGATGCGCTGGAGCCCGACCCGCAGCCAGGGAAACCTTGCCACCCGATACTCGCGAATGCCTCCTGCTCGCGCAGATCCATAGCACGCGAGCGATAGGCAATCGCGAAATCGTCTTCCGACTCTATGGCGGTGAGGAGTGGACCAATCAGCTGCCGGCCGCCTGCGTCGGCCTGGGCTTCAACCGCGGGTTCACATATGACACGAGCATCCATCGTCTTTGTCGGGGGCAATTTATCCAGACCCTCGAACCCGGCCGAAGTACCTGTATTTTGGGACTTTTTCGAAAAAAAACCGACCAGTCGCCCTGAGGCCCAAAGGCTTCCGAAATCATGCGGAATCGCCCCGGTATCGCATAAATGCACGAGCTTGGGGCCCGGACCCGCTTGAGCCGCCCTGCGGGAAAACGCTGATTTTCCGAGAATCACCCGGGTTCGCTGGCGAATCGCGGGAAGGCCCCGCGCTGGCATCAGGGTTGCATCTTCAGGACGTCACCGAACGGAGCGTCCCATGAAAATAAAGCGTCTCGCCGCAACCTGTTTCCCCCTCTTCTTCCTGGCCTTGAGTCCGGGAGTTTTCCCCTCACCCGCCCACGCCGAAAACATTTTCTACTCCGCAACACCGGGAGGTCCCCCCGACGCGATTCGCGCCATCCGCATTTGCGAGTCCATCGACTCGACGCCTCCGGAGGAGCGGGCCTCGCGCATCGAGTCAGCGGTGGCTGCCGCGGAGAAAGCCATCGCGAGATTTCCCGAGGATCCGCGATCGCAATTCGCGCTTTTCTGCTCTCTCGGGCGCAAATTGGAAACCAGCAAAAACCACCTTCGCTCGGTATTTCTCGTGCACCGCGCCCATCGCGCGGTACAAAAAGCACTCGCCCTGCAGCCCACGTACGTGGATGCTCTGGTCGCCCACGGCGCCATGCTGGGGCAGCTTCCCTGGATGCTCGGGGGCGATAATGATCGGGCTGAATCGCTGATACGACGCGCGATCTCGCTCGATCCGGCCTTTATTCCGGCTCATCGGGAGCTGGCGAATCTGCTGCGTGCTCAGGGTCGAAGCGACGAAGCGCATATGGTCGACGTCGCCCAAGCAACCGACTAGTCCCCCTCTCCGGAGGACGACAGCCCTTCGGGCACTGGACGCGAACGCCCGAGCCTGCTCTAGGAAGTGCATGAGGACCGTGAACACCGTGCGGTGGTTCGACGCGCAAACTCCGCCGGCCGGGGAAGTCTAGACCACGCAGGCCACGCAGGAGATGGATAGCGAAAAAGCGAAAACTCGGGAAAACCCCACCCTCGCCTTGCTCACAGTGGCAACGCTCGGGGTTGTCTTCGGGGACATTGGCACTTCGCCCCTCTACGCTTTCCGGCAATGCTTTCGTCAGGAAGCAGGGCAGCCGATCGTCGAAGCGGACGTCCTGGGCATTCTTTCCTTGATCACCTGGGCGCTCCTGCTTGTTGTCAGTCTGAAATATCTCGTTTTTATCCTGCGGGCCGACAATCGAGGCGAGGGCGGCATTCTCGCGCTTCTGGCGCTGGGGACAAAACTTGCCCACCGCGAATCCTTCCACGGCGTCGGTCGCCTGTCCGTGGTGATCGGTTTGTTTGGAGCCGCCCTGCTCTACGGAGACGGCGTGATTACGCCTGCGATTTCCGTTCTGGCTGCCGTCGAGGGACTGCAGGTCATCACCCCGAGGTTCGAGCCCTACGTCCTTCCCCTGACCGTATCGATTCTGATCGGCCTCTTCGCAGTTCAACGATTCGGTACGCAGCGGATCTCCTCGGTTTTCGGACCCACCATGTTTGTCTGGTTCCTGCTGCTCGGAGTTCTCGGCGTCTCGGCCTTGCAAGCCCAGCCCGGAGTCCTCGCCGCTCTCAATCCAGTATATGCAATCCGGTTCATCCTTGGTCAGGGTTCCGATGCTTTCCCCATTCTGGGTGCCGTCGTTCTCACCGTGACCGGATGCGAAGCACTCTACGCCGACATGGGTCATTTCGGCGTCAAGTCGATTCGCATGGCCTGGTACGGGATGGTCCTGCCCGCACTCCTGCTGAACTACTTCGGGCAGGGAGCGCACCTGCTCGCGACCGGGCATATGACCAACCAGCCCTTTTTTGAAATGGCTCCTTCCTGGGGCCTTTACCCACTGATCGGAATGGCTACCGTTGCCACGATTATCGCGTCACAAGCTCTGATCACAGGTGCCTTCTCCGTGACCAAGCAAGCGATCCAGTTGGGCTTTCTCCCCCGGATGCAGATAGTGCATACCTCCGGTTCTCAGCAAGGACAGGTCTACCTCCCGGGCTTGAACCGCTCCCTGATGGTCCTCAGCATCCTGATCGTACTCGGCTTCCGGAACTCGGCATCTCTGGCCGACGCCTATGGCGTTGCCGTGAGTGGCACCATGTTGATCACTTCGATTCTCTTTTTTCAGGTCGCCCGACAACGATGGCGCTGGAACCTCATCGGGACCCTGGCGCTGACCGCCGTATTTCTCTGCATCGACCTGACGTTCCTGACAGCGAACCTGACCAAGATTCCCACAGGAGGCTGGCTGCCGCTGGTCCTCGCCTTGTTGGGACTCCTGCTCATGATGACCTGGCGGCGCGGCCTCTTTCTGCTGCTGCGCTCACTGGACCAGCGCAACGAAGATACCGAGTCCTTCTTTGCCCGGATTCAGGATCAGGAGATTCTTCGGACGCCCGGAACAGCGATTTATCTCACCGGCGAAACTCGGGGGGTTCCCGTAACTCTTCTCCGGAACCTGCGCGCCAATCAGGCCCTCCACGAGAGGGTGATTCTCCTCTCTCTGCTTCCGATCGACACATCGCGCGTCGATGACGAAGAGCGGGTGACCGTCACGGAGATGACGCAGGGCTTTACGCGCGTGGTCGCGCTTTTTGGATTCATGGAGCAACCCGACCCGCAACGCGCCCTGACCGCGGGTTCCGCACGAGATCTGAAGATTGATGTCGATACGGTCTTTTATTTTCAGAACGCCTTCCGCATTGCGGCCTTCGGGCGCGGCGGCATGGCTCGGTGGAGGATGCGTATCTTCGCGGCTCTCGTCAAGAATTCCTTCCCCGCCGTCGGCTATCTCGAACTCCCCATGGACCGATCCTTTGAAATCACGCTGCCCGTAGAGCTTTGACGCAGAAAAGCCCCGGTGCGAGTTCTTCTCGCACCGGGGCCTTTCCCACACACCCTGGCGATCTCCGCCCAGACTGCCTCCCCAACGGCTAGGGATTGACCGGGATGATGTCCGAGCCGTCGAGATTCAGCTTCCAGGCCGGGGTGCAGATCTCGACCGGTCGGAACCCGCCAACCTTGCGGCGCCCGAACTGATCGATCACGACCTGCTTTTGCGGGAGATCCTGCGGCTCGCAACGGAGCTTGTAGCAGAGGAAGTCGTTCTCCAAGCGCTGACCACCGATAGGCTTATGATCCCCGTAGGTCACGATCTTGGTTGCAGGTACGCAAAATTTGTCGGCCTTCGCCTTCATCTTGCAACCATGAATCGAGTACTGGATCTGAGCTTCATTGGCGATCATATCAAGGGCCACCTTCGCCTTGCCGGAATCCTTGATCTTGAAACAAGCCAAATGGTCATCAAGCAATTTGGCGTCTGCCACCAATGCGTTGCCCAGAATGGCCAGAGCGCCGAGGGTAAGTCCTGCGATGATTTGGTTGAGGGATTTCATGGAATGCTCCTTCTGCCGCGAGGGCGATTGACGACAATTCGTGTCGTATTTGAGTTACGCCAAGCAGACATTGCAGGTGCCGTGCCAAAACGAAGGAGACCGGATTTAAAAGCTTTTTAGGGAGATGGCCGGGCCCGATCGATGAAGTTGCGCAGAGCATCGCCAGGTTGGGCGGTCGTTTGCGCAGTCATTTGCGCAGTCGTTTGCGCAAACCGGCAACGACGTGGCGAGCCGCGGTTCAGGGCGCGGCGGTGCCGGATGCCAAGGCACCCGGAGAGTTGCCTGCCGGGCCAATCGAGACCTCCGGTGCCGCAGCGCCTCGTGCCAGAGTCGCCTGGCTCACTCGGGCGCGAACGCAGATCTCCCGATCGGCGCCCAGACGAAGATCATGGGATCCGAAGCCATCCACAACTTCCTCGGAATCGGTACTCCAGGGCCGGTTGGCGCGTCCCTTGGGCGTCTTCGTCTGGTAGCAGGCCCATGCCGCGGACGAAGGCACCTTGCCCTGTGTATCGAAAGTGGCCGGGAGACATATCTGGCGGAGGCGACGGACCTGATAGGCAGCCCGTTCCCCTCCAACGCCCTCGAGTGTCAGACTGCGGACGCGGGCTTCAGGCTTGTTCTCGCGGACCCGGTAGCAGAGATGATCGTTCGAGCTGAGTGTGTGCTTCGATTTCGCATTCTGGGCACTTCGCAAAAGCCGCGAGGGTCGACGGATCGTCAGTTCATGCACCCCGAACCGATCCTTGATCCGGACGCCCCGCACCTTGTCGAAACCGGACTCGCGAATCCGCCAACGAGTCGCCATCGCCGCTGGGTCGTTTACGGAGGCTCCGGCGAGCCCGGCGGTCCGACAAGCGGCGTCTATCGAGCTCACGAGCACGGTGTGCGTGCCAAGCGCATCGCGCAGGGTCGCCTCTCCCGGAGGGGCACGCAGCGCTTCGGCAGCCTTGCGGCATTGTGCACCATCGATGCAGCTGCCCAGCAGCGCATTCTCGTCACAGCTATCGACCGCATCGATCACACCATCTCCGTCGGTATCCTCCGCCGAAACAGCTACCGTTACCGCACGGGTAATACAGGACACGGTCGCGTTGGCCACAATCCCGCAATCGGCGTCGACCGAGCAGTTGCTGGGAGAGGCATAAATACAGGCCATCTCCTGATCCACGCGGCTCAAGGAAGAACCTCGGGGGCAGCACTGCGGGTCGCCGATCAAACAACTCGGGGCGGGCTGCATGCATCGCCCGGTCCGCTGCACCAGCACTTCACCGGAAACCAGAGAATTCGGTTCAGACAGAGGGTTTCTTACATCCAGAGCCGCAAGGTCGATTGCACCCACCGTGCGAGGGCGATCGGCACAAAAATCATAAATTTGCAGGACCAGATCATCCATGGAGCCATCACCGTCGAGATCCTCCTGCTGGATGGCCTCGTCGGTCAGAAACCGAACCTCATGCCCCTCCACGTGGAATGGCTTGTCGGGATGGCATGCATCCGAATCACAGACGTAGACGGACTCCCCCGTCACGGCGGGTACCACCGCAGGAAACTGCCCCCCGACGTGTGCCGCATTAAATACACGGAGCGCGACGGCGCCCGGCGACCATTCCTGTGTCGGTGTCGTATATGCGAGCAATCGCACAGGATCGTCCGTCCCCGGACAAAGCGTCTCCTCTTCGCCGAGAACAAAATCAACAGCTGGCTCGAGCATGAGCGGATCGCCCGCCCCCGCCACAGCTACAAAGAGCAGTGACTCGGATTCCTCATTCTCGTTCAAGTCTGCTCCGTGGTCTGCCTCCGGGACACGAAAGACGAGGATATCATCATCAAGATGCAAACGATCAGCCGCATAGCCGAGGTTGATCCAGGGCTGCGCCTGTAACGGCTCGGCCAGAGAGCGGATATGGACGACCTGATCAAGCGAGTCCCCGTCCGCATTGCCCACACCGAACTGGCCGGATTCGTCGGCTAGCGCGGCGATCCAGGAGCTGGACAAATCCACTGCAGTCGCCGCCAACTCCAGATTCCTGACCCGCCAGGAAAGATCGCCCGGATCGCGGCGCAACAACTGCACAATCGTATCGGCAGTATCCCCATCGCCGTTGAGCGGCCCGGCCATACAGTCGGGCGTTCCGGCACTCGCACCATCTTCGGGACGGAGGAAAACGGCGGCACCATTGGCGGTCGCGACCTGACCTGCCGGGCAGAAGATCTTCGTATTGCCGAGCTCATCCACGAGGCCGAGAACCACATCGCCCAGTACCCCGTCCGGATAAAGGTCGCTGCTCGCCTCGGTCTCATCGAAACGAGCAAAGGCAATCGCCTGCCCCATGCCCTCGATCGGCGAGAGCGCCAAGGCGTTGCCGTCAATCTCCATATTCAAATCGGCAGCTGCCCAGCGCGATAAAAACACTTCTTCTGTTCCCAACTGCGCTACCGAGACAAGCACCCCGTCCCTGTCTCCGTCTGGCACCAAATCCATATCGCAACCGACGCCATAACCGGACTCAGGTTCCAGAAAAGCCATCTGATGCCCCTCGACAACGACCGCGGGGAAATCAAAGCCCCCACGCATCAAGCGCAGCGTCGCACGACCTCCGCCCGATGGTCCCGGACAAGCCGGGTGTAATCCCAGATCATGTAGAACCCCGGTCGAACGTGAGCGAATGGTGACGACGGTATCAGCATTATCGCCATCCCCGTTTCGGTCCACCTCGTCGAGCCACTCCTCGAAGGTAAATGCCCATAGCTCCTCAGTTTCCAAAATTCCGTCGAGCGGCACCGCGTCGCCAGCCTCCAACGCCCAGTGCACACAGAGGTCCGCCGGGTTTCCGAGAGCGGTGCACTCCGCATCCGTGCGACACTTCTGATCCTGAGCAAACTGGCAGACGCCGGAAGGAGGCATGGGAATCGCGAGCGGGTGCCTGGGCATCTCCAGACCCGCCAGCCCCTCTCTCAGTGCGGCAGGATCGAATAACGCGCCGCACGGGCCAGCGGCGCCACAATCGCTATCGCGCGAACAGAGCTCCGAGGAGTCTTGCAAGCAGGCCAATTCACAAATGGCGCCACGCCCCGGGCAATCGATATCCATTTCGCAAAGGCGCTCCTCATCGGAACCACCCCGGCATGAACCGAAGCGACGCGCAAATCTCAAGATTGTATAGGGCGCGTCCGCGGAACCAAAAAAGACAACCTTGTCGGTCGGATCCAAACCGGAGGCATCAAAGAGCGGCGTGAAAATAGGCGGCAAGCGTCCGCCATCCGCGGTGAAGGAACCGACAAAAATCTCATCCGGGATCGAGAATGGAATCGGTGAATGAATTGCCGCGCGGACAATCCGGGGAACCGGAAAATCGTCTTGTTCGGCTAGAACACCCGACCAATCGACCGGGAGAAAGAGGTTGCCCTGGGGGTCGGCGGCCAGCCGCAGGACGGGCTCACTGGCCTCACAAATTTCCTCGCTCTGGAAACAACCCGCACTGAACGAATTCGGACGGGGCAGTGCTGTGAAATGATTGAACGTCGTCGCGGCGGTGGATGCATCGCAAGCACCGTCATCCTCGAAAAACTGGTCAACGCAGATCGAGGTTCCCTCCATCCGGTCGCAGGACAAGCGAGCCAGCTTGCATGGCAAATCCGCGCTACGGTCGGTTACGGCAATCCGTGCCGGACCGGCCCAGCCTGCGCCTCCGGTAATTTCGGCGGTATCCGGGAACGGAAAGCGAAACTCGCCACCGCCCAGGTTCTCCAGAGCCCCCCCGGGGACTTCGACGCAAACGGCCTCATCCACGCCCTTGGCCGCCTGACATCGAGATACGCGATCTTCGAGAGCGGCGTCGCATTGATCGGACACGATCACCAGTGACGCTCCGGTCAGTTCCGGATCGAGAAAGGCGACGGTCACCAAATTATCCCGACCCTCGAGGGCCGGAGGCGCCCCCTCAGTGTCGCAAGCCCGATGGCGCACTTCGATGGATTCTCCGGGAGCCGCCCACGGCCGATTGGCGGACCCCAGCGCCGAGGAATACGTCCGCTCGACCCCGGGGAAGAGGTCGCATGACGCACTCGCCGGGACGACACCACTCATCCAGAAAAAGAGGCTGGTCAGGACCAGCATTCGTATTTGGGATCGAATCAGCATCGGGAGAGGCGCGGAAAAGGAGCGTTCCTTTCTGCGATCTCCAGATCATCAGCCCGAGGCCCGGCGGTCAATACGGCATTATGGTGCAAGCACCGAGGCGTAAAACAGCGCCGCGCGCAGTGGCTAGGACGCTCGGCTGTCGGAAAAACGCAGATTTTGGTTGGTCGAATCAGGTTTCGGGCAAGAAATTGGGTCATGAGACCTCCGATGGCGAGGGAATTTTCGGAACCGCAGGCTCAGAGAGAGTTGCAGTTCCCATGCCAGAAAAAAACCCCGCAAAAACAACCCGGAAAGGGAGGACCGAGCGAGGATCTGCGCAGACGTTCCCCCGATCGAGCGAAGTTCTGCGCGAATCAGCCAGCCATCCGCGGAGCAGACAGCAAGGGCGCGTTCGCCTCAGCGCAGGTGATAGCGCGCGATCCGCTCCACCAGAGTGCGTCTGGAAACGCCAAGAGAATCGGCTGTTTTTGTCTGATTTCCACCGTTCGCCCGAAGCGCTTCTTCCAGAACCTGGCGCTCATATTGCTCGAGAGACGCCTTCAGACTTGTCGGTGAGCCCTCGGCTGCGGCTGCTGAGGGTTGCAGGCCCGAAGATTGCAATCGGGGGGAGAGAAGATCGTGCGTGATAAAACATCCATCCTCGACGAGAGCCACTGCCCGTCGAACCTCATTTTGAAGCTCGCGGATATTACCGGGAAACGCGTAGCCTTGCAGGGCGGCCAGAGCGTCCGCCCCAAATCCGGGGATGGAACGACCACGTTCTGCGGCCGCGACCTCAAGAAAATGTTCAGCCAGCATCGGAATATCCTCCTGACGCTCCTGCAGCGAAGGAACCGGAACGGTGAATACAGCGAGGCGATAGTACAAATCCTCGCGGAAATTGCCTTTGGCAACCTCCGCCTCGAGATCGCGATGGGTGGCGGCAATAATTCGGACATCGACGGGAATGGTCACATCGTCGCCAATCCGCCGGATCTCCCGTTGGTCCAGAGCCCGCAACAGCTTCACCTGCAGCTCCGGCGGGCATTCCCCGATTTCATCGAGGAAGAGCGTCCCGCCATCCGCCGTCTGGAACAGTCCCTTGCGGTCCGCGTTGGCTCCCGTGAAGGCGCCTTTGCAATGACCAAAAAGCTCGCTCGCAAGAAGTTCCGGGGAAAGTGCTCCGCAATTCTCGGGGACAAAAGGACCGTCGCTTCGCGGGCCGTTATAATGGATCGCGCGCGCCATCAATTCCTTGCCGGTTCCGGTAGGTCCCTGCACCAGAACACTATCCTCTGTCCGAACCACCTTCTCCACAAACTCGAGCGTCTGCTGCAGAGCCGGGCTCGAACCCAGAATATCCCCCATGCGCGAGCGCCCCTGGGCCTCACGTTTCCACTCGACGTTCTGCTCGCGCAGCACAACGTTGCTGGCTTCCAGCTTCGCCTGAAGTTGTTGATTCTCCGCGCGTATGAGGTGCAACTGCATCGCGGCGTCGACTACCCCCCGAAGTTCTCCGGCATTCCACGGCTTGGTCAAGTAGCGGTAGACGCTTCCCGCATTGATCGCATCGATCAAGCTCTGGATATCGGTGTACCCGGTCAGAATAATCCGGACGAGGTCCGGATAGAGTTCAGCGGTGCGCGCAATCAACTCGGACCCCGACATCCCGGGCATCCGCTGGTCGATAATCGCCACGGCGACCTCGGGGTGGGCCGCCAGTACTTCCAACGCAGCTTCGCCGGAATTCGCCGTAAGAACTGGATAGAGGTGCGCGAGACCAATGCGCAGGAGCTCGGTGCTCGCCTTTTCGTCATCGACAATCAGCACTGTCGGTTTGGCTTCGTTGGTTTCCATGAGGTATCCGGTTGCTGTCCTTGTACGGGAATCGGCGGAATGGCGCGAGAGGGATCCTGCCCTGCGCTTCCAACCAATTCAACCGCGGTGGCTCTATGACGAATTCTCGAACACTTCCCGAGAAACTTCGGCCCCACCTCGTCTCGCTGATTCTTGTAGCGATCGCTCTCCCTATCGCTATCTTATCCATTTCCCGAGGTGTCGGCTGGCTCGACAAGCCATTCCCGGGCTTCTTTGCCGGCGCCAGTGCCGTCGTTCCAAGCGTCAGCGGGGTCGATTGGCCCCGCGACAAGACAGCGCTCTTCCATGCGCAAGTCGTGTCGGTAGACGGACAACCCGTGCGGAGCGGGGCCGAGATCTATGCGCTGGTCCGCGAACAGCCTGTCGGGACAAAGTTCCGATACGAGTTCCGAAAGGGCGAGGAAACTTTCGGAAAGAATATCCGCTCGCGCACCTGGACTCTGAGCGACTACCTGCAGACCTGGGCCATCACTTCGGGCTTCGGGGTCATTACGATCCTTGTCGGGTTGCTGGTCGCCTCCCTGCAGCCGGCAAGCCATCAAGCCCGAGTTTTCCAACTGATGGCCTTCACGGGCGGAATTTACGCACTCACCGGAGTCTTTCTGCATCAGGCCGATAGTGTCTGGTTAAGTTCGCTTTGCCTCGCCATGGAGAGCCTCTTTCCAGCCACCTTCATTCATCTGGCCATGGTCTTCCCCGTCGATCGCTATCGCGGGCCGCACCGCCGGCGCCGCTACGCCCTCCCCTATCTCCCCAGCTTTCTGCTGATCGTGGCCGGCCTGGCAGGGTATTTCAGTGACCCGCCGAATTTGACCCCGCTGCGACTCACCTACATCTATACCGCCGCAAGCATTTTTCTCTTCATTACCTTCATGGTCTGGGCCTGGTTCGAGAACGCAGAACGGATGGTCCGTGCCCGCATTGCCGCATTGCTACCAGGCCTGGTTCTCGGGACCACAGCCATGCTCTTTGCCTTCCTCAATAATGCGATCGCGGGGGGCAATATTCCCATTCAATTACCGCTTGTCGCTACTCTGATATTCTACGGCAGCGTTGGTTATTCGATCACCCGTCATGAACTCTTCGGCATCGATCGGGTAATCCGCCAGAGCTTTGTTTACGGCCTGATGAGCACGATCATTCTGGGTGGCTATGCGCTCGCTATCCTCCTCCCGGCACGGCTGCTCCCGACGACGATCGCAGGACGCCAGGAGATTACCGCCGGAGTCTTCGTGCTGCTCCTCGCCTTTCTATTTGATCCGCTCCGTCGAGGAGTCCAGATCACCATCGATCGAGCATTCTTCCGCAGCTCGATCGATGATCGACAAACGATCTCCTCGCTGAGCGAAGAGCTGACCACCATGCTCGATCGGCAAGAAATCGTCGAGGGCGTGGCGTCTCTGGCCACTCGAACTCTCGAGCTGGAATCCGCAGGCCTTTTCCTCGGGAACGACGAAGGCGGAACTCTCTGGCAGATGCGGGCCGAAGAGGACACGCTCGGCTGCGAGGACGGCTCGCCGGATCTGGGCGCCGCCTGCGATTATCTCGCGAAGGGAATCGCCAGCTTCGACACCGAAAGATTGATACCCGCAGTCCGCGAGAAGGCACCCGAAGCGGCCGACGCCCTCGAGAAATTGAAAGCGCGACTCGCCTTCCCGCTCGTCGTGCGTGGGGAAAGCATCGGCGTGCTTGCGTTGGGTCCGAAACGTTCGGGCCGCGAAATCTCCAGTGAAGAAATACTTCTCCTGCGCACACTCAGCCACCAGGCGGCTATCGCACTTCAGAATGCGCGCTCCTACGAAGAACTGGAACTGCTCAACCGCGACCTCGACTTCAAAGTCCAGGAACGGACCACGCAGTTGGCGGGCGCTTACGATGAACTCAAGCAGGCGCAGGCCCAACTGGTTCAGTCCGAAAAACTGAGCTCGCTCGGCGAATTCGTTGCCGGAATCGCTCATGAGCTCAACAACCCGGCCAGCTTTGTCCGCGGCAGCTTGCAGATTCTCACCGAATTTCTCGAGGTCTTGCGCGAGGTCTTCACCGTCTACAAGGAAATCCCGATCACGGATGAAACGCTTCAGGACCGCCTCGCAAGAGCGAGCTCCGGTCGAAACCTGGAAGACCTTCTCCGCGAAACTCCCGAACTTCTTCGCATCTGCAATGAGGGCGCCGAACGGATCGAGCGAACCGTGAGCGAGTTGAAGATTTTCATTCGGAAAGACCGTGGCGATCGTGCACCGACGTCGATTGCCGAAAGTCTCGCCTCGGCCCTCCGAATGCTCGACCCGAGAATCCGCGAGCAAAATGTGACTCTCGAAACCAGCTTCGCCGAAGTTGCCGAGATCGAGGCTGATTCAGCTGCCCTCGGGCAAGTCTGGATCAACCTGATCACGAATGCGCTGGATGCCGTGCGCGACATACCCGAGCCCCGCATCCGACTCAGCATCGAAGACGTCGATTCCGGACAAATCCAAATCTCGATCGAAGATAATGGAACGGGCATCGACCCTGAAGTCGCCGAAAAGATCTTCGAGCCCTTTGTCACAACCAAGGATATCGGGGAAGGCACGGGACTCGGCTTGAGCATTGCCTACGGAGCCGTGCAGAGTCATTCCGGGGAATTGACGGCGGGCAGTTCCCCCGAAGGTGGCGCCTCCTTTCGGGTCCGATTGCCTCGTTAAAACTGGAGAGGCAGTCCGACGACTTCTCGCAAAACCCGATCCCGATGCTCCAACAGGGCCGGGGCCATCGCGGCAAGGATCTCCTCATCCCCGTGCGCGTAGGCCATCCTCTGGTGATCCGGCATCGGGCAATCCTCATGATCGAGAGGCTGTACGAGATTTGAAAAAGTCGCCCAAATCAAATCCAACGCCGTCAGCGAATCACCAAAAAGCCAGGCCGAGCCCGCAGCTTCCTGATCAATTCTGCGGGCCGAGAGGGCTCGTAAAATCTCGATCACTCGTTGGCGTGCCATCGGCAGGCAATCGGGAAAATATCCATATTTGAGAGCGAGGCGCTCCAAACCCTCCATCGCTGGATCGCCCGTAAGCTTTCCCCCGAGAAAGGTATCGAGCATCATCAACCGGCGACACCAGCCCAACCCCATCTCGAGATGAAGTTCGCCGCAAAGCCCGAGCAACTGGGCCCGCTGCTCAAAGTCGGTGGGCAGCAATGGCTTATCCGGCGCTCGACGTTCGGCGGCAAAAAGAATTTGCCGCAAGGTCAGATGCGGCGCCTCATCAGGGTATACCAGAACTGGGGCGCTATTCTGCCCGGTCCACGCCGTGAGGGCTTCATTGGGTGCCGCCGCTGTCTGGCGCACTGCCGTCCACGCAATGCCCTTCCAATTCAGGATCGCCTTGGCCGCCTCTCCCCATGGCCCGGCGACACCCTCGGTCAGTACCAGCATCGGTTCTCGACGCGACCGCGCCTCTTCGACATCCAGATAGTCCATGATGCCGACCTTCTACCGCGGCCCGCAGCAAAGAAAAAGGGCGGGCCATTTCATCATGGCCCGCCCTGCTTCTCCTCGAGAAAGAACTTCCGATCGCAAGGTTTTCAGTCCAGCAAACCCATCGGCTGCCGGAAGAAAGCCTGGCTGGCCGAACCATAGGGATTGGGGTTTTCACAATCGCCGCGGCAATCTTGGAAGGCGTCCAAACAAGCACGTCCCGCGGCATGAGTGTCCTGAGCACATCCGGAAAGACATCGTCCAAAGCCGCCAAAGGAGTGGAGCAGACAAGCCAGCGGGTTGGCCGACCCACGGCAATCCCGCGCATCTTCGCGACGCAACTCGAAGCAGGCAACGCTGCATTCCTGACCGGCTTCAAGGACCTGGCGCGAGCATTGGCGGAGATCCTGCTTGCAATCAGCGACGCAGATATGCGGATCGATTCCCGTAGTGGATCCTTCCGGCAAGGTAGGCAGGACAACCTCGGCTACGCATGCATCGTGGCATTGCTCAATCGCACCCCGACAAGTCGAGCGAGACTCTTTATGAGCTGCCCGACAGGTTCGACGGCACTCCCGTCGTTCGGCCGGATCCCCGGATTTACAGGTCATGCGACATCCGCGGACTGCGGTGCGCGCGCTGTCCCGACATACCTGCTTGGAATCCATACAGGTATCCCGGCAATCCGATTGCGCCTCGGCCACATCACCACCCGCACATAGGATGATGATCGAAAAACCAAAAGAAATAAGCAACTTTTTCATTTCAAACCCCTCGATTGGCGTGTTTGGATCTCCCAACCCGCGAAACTCTGCCTGACAACAGAGCCGTTTCTCCGCCTTGATTCAGCCATATTAAAGCGAAGATTGCCAATCCCCCGCATGACGTGCCGCCGAGAGGGCTGGCGAAGGCAAAATGGGGGGGATGCAGAGACCCGCTGGGTGCGCTACGAATCAGGTAAAGAATCGTATCTTTATCGTGGTCCAATCCGGGCCAATCAGACACGCGAAAACAACTGTTTCAGCTGAAACAGACGAAGAGGAAGGGCGAGCGCATGCCGCGGTCGTCCTGTTTGAAGGAGAACATCATCGGCGCCAAATTGTTTGTGGGGAACCTCAACTTCGACACTACGAAGGAGGAGTTGGAAGAAGTTTTCTCGGAAGTGGGGCAGATCGTAGACTGCTTTCTTCCTAAGGATCGGGAGACTGGACGTCCCCGCGGATTCGCCTTTGTGGAATACGCGGAACCCTCTTCGGCATCCGAGGCCGTCACCAAGTTCGACGGCCTGGAACTCGGCGGACGCAACCTGCGGGTAAACGAAGCTGACGAAAGACGACGCGGACCCGGACCGGGCGGCCCTCCTTCGGGCGCTCGCGGACCCGGCGGCGGCTACGGTGGTCGTGGTGGACCCGGCGGCGGCGGTGGCGGTGGCGGTTACGCTGGTCGCGGCGGCGGCGGCGGTGGACGCGGCGGTCCCGGTGGTGGCGGCGGTTACGGCGGACGTGGCGGCCCGGGTGGCGGCGGTGGCGGCTACGACAACAACAATAGCGGCGGCTTCGGCGGCGGCTTTGGTGGCGGCTTCGGCGGCGGTGATGATAATTTCGGCGGCGGTTTTGGCGGGGGAAATATTCCACCGAGCAAACCCAAAGGCAGCCGTCGCAACCTGCGCCGCAACAAACGCAGCCTCTAAACTCCATCATCGGTTGGCGTGAGTCCCCGGAACCTCCCTGTTGGCACCCCGGGGACTCCCCACCAATGTAGACAACGCGAGTTAGCGCCGATTCGCTTTTCCGAATTCAGGCCCCGCGGAGCATGAAGTAAATCACTACCCCCGTGACCGACACGTACAACCAGACGGGCATCAGAATTTTGGTGACCTTCTTGTGCTTGTCGAATTCCCTCTTGTAGGCGAAGAAGAAAGCCGCCAGAGCTCCGGGCACGACCACCACCGAGAGAAGAATGTGGCTGATCAGAATGGTGAAGTAGAAGACCCGCAGGAGACCCTCGCCCTGATAGCGCGTATCGCCATGGGACCAATGATAAACAAGGTAACAGACCAGAAAGAGGGCTGACGCGGCGAAGGCCGCGACCACCAGCCGCTTGTGGAGACGGAGTTCGCGGCGCCGGATCGCGATCCACCCGGCCGTCAGCAGCAGCGCGGCCGTTGCGTTCAGGCTCGCATTCACGGCCGGTAAAAAACTCAGGTCGAGTCCTGAAGGACCGGCTTCCCGGAAAATCAGGATATAAGCCAGGAACGAGAGTGCGGCCGAGGAGACCACCGCGTTAAAAACGTAAAAAGAGCGGTCCGAAACGTTCGCCAGCGGGGAATTCTTCTGCACCATGGGGTTTCATCTTACCAACCGTTAGCCTTCGGGTCGATGGGTACCACCACCCAAACCACGGAAGGGTTTTGCGATCCGGCCTTCGAACGGGTCCGGGCGGCCTTTGCTCACAACTTCGATGCTCACGACGAAATCGGTGCCAGTGTCGCGGTCTGTGTCGGCCGTCGAACCGTCGTCGATCTCTGGGGTGGCTGGCGCGACGCCGCGCGCCGCAAGCCGTGGGCCGGCTCCACCATCGTCAACGCCTATTCCGTGGGCAAGGGGATCACCTCCTTGCTGGTTCTCGCACTGGTGGGCCAGCAACGTCTCGCGCTGGATCAGAAGGTCGCCGATGTCTGGCCGGAGTTCGGCACGGCCGGTAAGGCGTCGATTACCCTCCGCGAGGTCCTTTCCCACCAAGCGGGCCTGCCGGCGATTCGCGCCCCTCTGGAAAACAGCGATCTCGGCAACTGGGCCGGGATGACCGAAGCTCTGGCGCAGCAAGAGCCCTGGTGGGAGCCCGGTCACGCGCACGGCTACCATGTGAACACCTTCGGGTTTCTTGCAGGGGAGATCGCACGGCGGGCCGCCGGCGCTTCCTCTTTTCGACGCGCCCTGCAAGAAGTTCTCTGCCAGCCAGCCGAGGCAGAATTCCACGTGGGCCTGCCCATGTTCGCGCATCGCCTCTGCGCCGATATCATCGGGGACGTCACGCAACCGATTGATCCCCAAATCATGGAGAGCTTCCTGGTCCCACCCACCACTCCACCCGAACACCGGGAAATGCTCCGCAAAACCTACAGTAACCCGGCCGCTTTCAGCGGGATCGGTGTCGTCAATTCCAGTTGGTGGCGTTCGATCGAAATCCCGTCCACGAATGGTCACGGGACCGCACGCGGGGTCGCGAGCCTCTATGCCGAAGCCCTCAGCGGCGGCCTCTTCCCCGAAAGTCTTCTCGCCGAAGCCTGCCTGCCGCAGGCAGAGGGCATGGACAGTATTCTCGGGAGAAACACTCGATTCGGCCTCGGATTCCAACTTCCGGAAAAGCAACGCCCGATCGGCCCCAGCGCGCAGGCTTTCGGACATTTCGGCTACGGCGGTTCGCTGGGCTTTGCCGATCCCGACAGCGGCGTCTCGTTTGGATACCTCATGAACCGCCCGGGCGATCGCTGGCAATCGCCGCGGACAGAATCTCTGATCGACGCCGTATATGCCTCTCTGGGCGCCTGAAAACATCCCATGAACGGAGAAATACGACCGATGGAAGTCGCGCTCGAATTCGCTATATTGGGAGAGCCCGGGAAATAACCCGGAGGAAGGGTTCCATCCGTGGCCGAGCGAGATACTGAAACAATTCTGAGGGAAATTCTCGACGAGCGCATCCTCATCTACGACGGTGCGATGGGCTCGATGATCCAGACCTACCCGCTCACCGAAGAAGATTTTCGGGGCGAAGAGTTCCGGGACCACTCCCATGACCTCAAGGGCAATAATGACCTGCTCTGTATTACTCGCCCGGATATCATCGAAAAGATCCACCGGGAGTTTCTCGAAGCCGGCGCCGACCTGATCGGAACCAACTCGTTCAGCGGCACCTGGATCGCTCAGGCTGACTACGGCCTGGAGGCATCCGTGCGGGACATCAATGTCGCTTCGGCTCGTGTCGCGCGTCGTGTCGCCGACGAATTCACCACGGCTGAACGACCGAGATTTGTCGTAGGCGCGATGGGCCCGACCAACCGGACGCTGTCGATTTCTCCGGATGTCGAGAATGCCATCAAACGTGATGTGACATTCGACCAGCTCCGCGACGCCTACATCGACCAAGCAGAGGCCTTGCTCGACGGCGGCGTCGATATCCTGATGGCCGAAACCAGTTTCGACACGCTGAATATCAAAGCCGCGATCTGCGCAATCGAAGACGTCTTTGAAAAACGGGGTGCCCGAGTCCCCTTGATGCTCTCGGCGACGATCACCGACCAAAGTGGTCGCACCCTCTCGGGTCAGACCATCGAGGCCTTCTGGCACTCCGTAGCTCACGCCAACCCGCTGACGGTCGGCCTGAACTGCGCGCTTGGCGCCGATCTCATGCGGCCCTATGTCGAGGCCATTGCGGCGACATCCTCCACCTATATCTGCGTATATCCCAATGCAGGATTGCCCAACGCCATGGGAGAATACGACGAAACTCCCGAAAAGATGGCTTCAACCGTGCGAAGCTTCGGCGAAGCTGGGTGGTTGAATATTGCCGGAGGGTGCTGCGGCACGCAGCCCTCCCATATCAAGGCCATCGCCGAATCGCTGGAGGGACTCGCGCCGCACCGCCTGACCAAGAGCGACGGGCTTACACACCTGAGTGGTTTGGAAGCACTCGATATCCGACCCGAAACCGGATTCATGATGGTCGGAGAGCGAACCAACGTCACGGGCTCGTTGCGCTTCAAGAGGCTGATCAACACCAACGATTTCGAAACCGCTCTCGAAGTCGCCGCCGATCAGGTCCGCGGCGGGGCCAATATTATTGACGTCAATATGGACGCGGACCTTCTGGATTCCGCCGAAGCCATGACCAATTTCCTCAATCTGGTCGCCACGGAACCCGAGATCGCGCGCGTCCCGATCATGATCGACAGCTCGAAATGGGAAGTGATCGAAGCGGGACTGAAATGTGTTCAGGGTAAATCCATCGTCAATTCCATCTCGCTCAAAGAAGGCGAAGAGGCCTTCATTGCGAGCGCCAAAAAGGTCCGCAGTTATGGTGCTGCCGTCGTCGTCATGGCGTTTGACGAAAATGGACAGGCGGTCGATGCCGATCATAAGGTCTCGATCTGCGAACGTGCCTACAAAATTCTCACCGAGCACGTCGGCTTCCAACCCGAGGACATCATCTTCGATCCGAACATTCTCGCGATCGCCACAGGCATCGAGGAGCACGACGACTACGCCGTCGCCTTTATTGAGGCAACTCGGCAGATCAAGCGCCGCTGCCCCGGCGTTCATATCTCCGGCGGCGTGAGCAACCTCTCTTTTTCCTTCCGCGGTAACGACACCATCCGAGAGGCGATGCATTCTGCCTTTCTTTTCCACGCCATGCGGGCCGGAATGGATATGGGCATCGTCAATGCGGGCCAACTGGCTGTCTACAAGGATATCCCGGCCGAGCTCCTCGAACACGTCGAGGATGCCATCCTCAACCGTAGACCGGATGCCACCGAGCGCCTCGTCAAGCTGGCCGAGACGGTCCATGGCAAGGGAACCGAACGAGTCGAAGACCTGACGTGGCGGGAAGCACCGGTCGAGGAACGACTCTCCCATGCCCTCGTGAAAGGCCTCGTCGACTTTATCGAGGAGGATACCGAAGAAGCCCGCGCAAAACTCGAGCGCCCGCTGCTGGTTATCGAAGGCCCGCTGATGGATGGCATGAAGATCGTCGGCGACCTCTTCGGGTCCGGGCAGATGTTCCTGCCGCAGGTGGTGAAAAGCGCGCGTGTGATGAAAAGGGCGGTTGCCTACCTCGAGCCCTTCATGGACGCGGAAAAAGATAGCGGTGAAGCCACCAGCCAGGGCAAGGTCCTGCTGGCCACTGTCAAAGGCGATGTCCATGATATCGGAAAGAATATCGTAGGAGTCGTGCTCGCCTGCAATGGCTACCAGATCGAGGATATGGGCGTGATGGTGCCTGCCGAGACAATCCTCGACAGGGCAAACGAGATCGGGGCTGACATCGTTGGACTCTCCGGCCTGATCACACCATCGCTTGATGAGATGGTCCATGTGGCTGCCGAAATGGAGCGACGCAACTTCAGCCAACCGCTGCTCATCGGCGGGGCCACAACCAGTCGTGCTCATACCGCCGTCAAGGTAGCGCCGGGCTACAAACAACCGACCGTGCACGTTCTCGACGCATCGCGAACCGTAGGCGTGATCAGCAGCTTGCTCAACAAGGACCGGCGCGAAGCCTACGAGCTGAAGAACCGCGAAACACAGGCGCAATTGCGAGAGATGTACGAGCAACGGCGGAAGACACCGCTGGTCTCGATTGACCAGGCACGCCTGCGCAAGGCCGACATCGAGTGGAGGGCGGAAGACGTCAGCACACCATCTTTTCTCGGCAGACGAGTCATCGAGGACCTGCCTCTGGAAACGCTCGTCGATTATATCGACTGGACGTTTTTCTTCTCGACATGGGCACTGAACGGGAAATACCCGGCCATTTTCGAGGACCCCCAAAAGGGCGCGGCTGCGCGAGACCTCTACGACAATGCGCAAGTCCTGCTGCAACGTATCCTCGATGAAAAGCTTCTTCGTGCGAGCGGGGTCTATGGTTTCTGGCCAGCCGCCTCCGATGGCGATGATGTGGTTCTTTTTGATGAAGATGATCGCGGGCGCGAAATCTATCGCTTCCCGATGCTGCGGCAGCAGGAGACCAAGGTCGAAAATCAGAAGAATTACCTCGCACTCTCCGATTTTGTCGCACCGATCGAGACCGGACTGCAGGACCATATGGGGGCCTTCGCCGTCACCGCCGGGCTGGGTGCCGAAGCCCTCGCGCGCTCCTTCGAAGAAGAAGGCGATGACTATCAGTCGATTATGGCCAAGGCGCTCGCCGATCGTCTGGCCGAAGCCTTCGCCGAATACCTCCATCAGCAAGTGCGCCGCGAATGGGGCTATGAGACTGGTCCGGTTCTGAGCCATGCGGATCTCGTCGGAGAAAAGTATCGCGGGATACGTCCCGCTTATGGATACCCTGCGTGTCCGGACCACTCGGAGAAGGATAAATTATTCGAGCTGCTGCAGGCCGATCAGGCAGGCCTCGCTCTGACGGAAAGCTGGGCAATGACGCCGGCGGCTTCGGTCAGCGGCATCTACATCGGACATCCCAAGGCAAAGTACTTCCAGCTTGGACGCGTCGAAATCGACCAAATCGAAGACTATGCGCGTCGCAAGGGCGACCCTCGACGGCGTATCGAATCCGCCCTGCGCCCGAACCTGGCCTACGACACCGAATGATGTCGCAAGCCTTGGCGATGCCACAGGCATTGCCTTCGATCTGAGCATCCGAAAGTATCGAGTCGATGCTGTGCAGCCACGGACTTCCGACCACAGGCGCCGATGACGCATCCATTGCGGCCGTCCACAGTTTTCGCGACCACCTGATGCGGATGGCTGGCGGGAATGAGGGCATTCTGGACGCGGCCGAGGCCGCCCCGCAATGCCCCCTGCTGCAACTCTACGCGGCCATCTTTTGGCTATACGCCGGAACGCGGGCCGGGAATATCGAAGCCGAAAAATGGATCCAAGGGGCCGAGGGCTCCATCGCGGACGCCAACGCCCGAGAAAAATCACTACTGGAGGCCTGTCGCCGCTGGCAGGTCAATGATCCCGAAGGAACCATCGATCTTCTGGAGGAAATCACCAGGAAATATCCGCGGGATACCGTCGCGGCCAAGGCGTGTGAATTCAACTACTATCTCACCGGACAGCATTTTCAGGCAGCGCGCTTCCTCAGCCATATGGAGCGCCTGATCGGCGCGAATTCTACGGACCCCGACCTGCAGGCGATGTACGCCTTTGCACACGAGCTTTCCGGCAACTACGACAAGGCCCGCCAGTGCGGCGAGAAAGCCGTCGAACTACGGTTCGCCACACCGTGGGCACACCATGCGCTATCGCATCTGGCGCTGGTCACCGGAGACCTCGGTCGCGGCCTGCAGGAGCAGGAAGATTTCCTCCCGACGTGGAACAACCCCGGGCCCAGCATTCACGGTCATAATGCATGGCACTTGGCCGTTCTGCGCCTTCAGGCCGGAGACCCTGAGGGCTGCCGGGAACTTTACGAAAGCCACGTCTGGGGTCATATGCCGACGTCCAAGGGAGAACAGGCCGATGCCATCTCCCTGCTCTGGCGAATGGAACTTCAGGGAGAAACAGTACCCGCCAGGCGTTGGGAGACCCTCGCCGAGGCTTGCATGGATACCGCCGACGAGGCCCAGAGCCCCTTCGTCACCGCCCATCGGGGCTATGCGCTGGCGCGGGCTGGACGAACGGCTGAACTCGAGACCTTGCAAAGCGCCCTCGAAAGAGAGGCCAGGCAGGGAACTGACCTCCGGAGAAGTGTCTGGCGTGAGGCGGGCCTACCCGCCTTTGCCGCTAGTGTCGCTGCCGGCCACGACGATCCCGAAGGCGTGGTCGAGGCCTTGCTCCCGGCGGCCCGGGAAATCCCCCGGATCGGCGGCAGTGACGCCCAGAACGATCTTTGGAGAGAGGCTCTCGCCGATGCGCTGGGCAAGCTCGGGCGGGACACCGATCGAAAAAAGGTCCTGAAACTCTTCCCCGGCACCCGCGATCTCACCTAGATTTGCGCCTCGGAGTTGCGGTTCGAGGTCCTGTGGCGTTCCATCATGATTGTGCCGGAATCTTCCCTCCCTGACCGCGCGAGTCCTTCAGGCTCGCCTGCGGATGGAGCGCCCGGAGCGCTACCGACCGGACTGCGCTCTGTTTGGGCTCTGGCCTGGCCGGTCACGATCGCGATGCTCTCGGAGTCTCTGGTGGGTCTGGCCGATATGCTGATGGTAGCCCAACTTGGCGCGACCGCCGTGGCAGCGGTAGGAACAGGTGGTCAGATCGTCAGCGCAGCGATGGTCACGATGACGGCCGTTGGCACGGGCACAATGGCACTGGTCGCCAGACATATCGGGGCGGGCGAACCCGACGAAGCTGAACTGGTCCATGGGCAGTCGATTCTGGTCGGGCTTCTGGGTGCACTGGGGATTATCGCGCCCATCATTTTCTTCGCCGGCCCACTCATCGCTCTCTTCGGCGTAGAGCCGGGTGTGGCCACCCTTGGCGCCTCCTACACCCGCATCGTGATGCTGTCGATTCCTTTTGCGGCGACCGTCTTTGTCATCGGAGCGGCGCAACGCGCGGCCGGCGACACCCGGACCCCGCTATGGATCGGCATTGTCATCAACATCCTGAACGTCTTTCTGAACTGGGTTCTGATCTTCGGCAATCTGAATGCGCCGGCACTGGGTGTGGAAGGCTCCGCCATCGCCACCATCATTGCCTTCGCGGTCGGTGGCAGCCTCGCCAGCGCCTTGGCCCTGGCAGGCCGTCTTCGTGTTTCCGTGCGCTTGCGTGATCTCCGACTGCATACAGCCACCATCAAACGAGTCCTGTGGATCGGCTATCCTGCGGCTCTGGAGCAAGCCTTGATGCAGGTGGGGTTCCTCGTCTATCTGATCTTCGCCGTGCGCTACGGCACAGCCGCCGTCGCCGCCTATTTCATCGGAGTCCGCATCCTGTCGCTGTCGTTCCTGCCAGGTTTTGGCTTCGGTGCGGCCGCCAGCGCGCTGGTCGGTCAGAACCTCGGCGCCAAACGCCCGGAGGAATCGGCCAACGCCGGTTGGATTGCCACCGGACTTTCCGTTTTGCTGATGACCGCCGGGGGCATCCTCATTGCAGTCTCTGCCGAACGCATCGCCAGCCTCTTTGTCGACGACCCGGAAGTCATCAATAACACCGTCTGGTTTATCTATATGTTGGGGATTTCGCAGCCCTTCATGGCGATCGATTTCACCCTCGGTGGAGCCTTGCGCGGTGCGGGGGACACCCGTTTCCCTCTGTGGACGGTGGTGGTCGCGTTCTACGTCGTACGGCTCGGCTTGTCGGCGCTGGTCGTTTTCGTCTTCGACCTCAGCCTTCCCTGGCTCTGGGCGACGCTGATCGGCGACTACTTCGTCCGTGCCGCCTTGAAGACCTGGCGCTTTCGCTCCGGACGCTGGGCCCGAATCCGCATCTAAGCCTCGGGAAACAACTCTTCAGAAGGATGGCTCGACCCGGACCTCGTAGAGCTTGCTCTGCGCGGGGGGGACACCGACTTCCCAGACGCGGCGATACACGAGCCTGAAGGTCGTGGTCCCCGGCGACAGACAGCGAAACGTCCAGACCGCGTCTCCGCCGGTGCCAACAGCCCCGGGTGTCGCGGAGGGCGCCGGAACGAGATCCGCCCCCTCGGATTTGAGGATGGAGGGGTCCGGCTTGGATGCCAAACCCCACGAAAATCCAGTCGACGGATTTGCCGGAAGCGCGACCCGGACTTCCTTCCCGACGGCACATGAGAGCGCATCGGCTTTCCCCGCCGCAGAGTTCGACGACGACCCACCGGCGGGGCCGGAAACCACCCCCGCACATCCCACGAGAAATCCGCTCAAAAACAAGCAGGCTACCAAAATCTTCCGATGAATTTGCATGTCCCTGACCCACGCCATACTACGGCAGGGAACCACACAACAAGAGGAGTCGAAATGTACCGCACATGGAGCCACACACTTTTTGCCGCCATCGCCGTCCTGACCCTGGTCGCGTGCACCCAGAAAGGCGCGATCAAGGGGCGCCTCGAAGTCCCGGGCAGCACCGGCACCGAACCCGTTTCCATGGAGTGGCAGGAAGATACCTTCGACAACTCCGGCAAGCTGGCGGTATCCCTTCCAAGTGGCGAGTTGTTTACCGGCCGCTACCTGCAAATCACATCCACAAGCACCGCGGACACTCTCGGCACCGGCTTCGGTGGCTGGGGCGGTTGGGGACCTTATTGGTCAGATTGGGGTCCCTATGGCGGTCCGTGGATGGGTGGCGGCGGCTACTCGACCTTCCTGCAAAATTACAGCGGCAAAGTCATCTCCACCCTCTTCGGCAATCAAGGTGCCGTCATGCGCTGCCGGTTCCAACTCGCGAACCCGGAAGAAGGCATGCCCGGTGGCGGCGTCGGCGAATGCCAGCTGAAGAACGGGGACAAGATTCAGGCTCAGTTCTGAGCCAGCTTCACAACCGTTCTTCCCTTCCGCGGCGCCAGCGACGGAAGGGAAAGACCATCTGGCCCAGCAGTCCCTCCGGCACGGCCTCCTCGGGCGTCCCGTAGGCTGGTGGGCCCTTGCCTTCCGGCAGATAGAAAGTGCCAAAAAGAAGATCCCAGAGCGGGAAGATCGAGGCGAAGTTACAGGCCTCCCCATCCGCCACCGCATGATGCCAACGATGGAAAGCCGGACTCACCAGAACGTAACGCAGCGGGCCGAAAGTCCACGGAACGTTGGCATGCTGGAGCAGCGAGTAGAAGACCAGCAGTGGCACCCATGCCGCGAGCAAGAGCGGGCTGAACCCGAACAGCACCAGAGGAACAGCCTGCAAAAGACGGGCAAAAAGATCGTTCAGCGGGTGCACGCGCACGGCTGATAACCAGTCCACATCCTCTGAGGAATGATGGACCGCATGGATCGGCCAGAGTCCTGGCGCATGCAGCAGCCGGTGCGCGAGATAACCGAGAAGATCGGCCAGCAGGAAAAAGGAAAGAACCTGAAGCCATACGGGTAGAGTATCGACGAACCCGCGGGAGTTCAGGAAGGCCTCGAGATGCTCGGCAGAGGGGTGCACTCCCGCAGCCAGAGCGGCAACCACAACGCAGCATCCGATCACGACAGAGGTCAGCGGCTTGGTCACCAGAGGCGTGAAAAACCAGTAGATCGCATCGGTTCGAAAGCCTTTCCGAAAACCGCGCTGGCCCGCGACCGCTGGCTGCAGTCGCTCGAGCACAGCAAAAAAAGCACCAAAGCCGGCAAGGCCCAGCAGGATATCCAGCGGCTCCATGGTTACAGAAGTATCATAAATCGACGAACTTCGTTGCATCGCCCCCCGCCCTGAAGGCATTCTGGGGACGCGCGCCTATGGCTGCAAACGATAAACTTTCAGGCTCTCGATCGAAACATCGCAAGAGAATGCGTCTGGGCATCGCTCTGGGCAGCGGCTCCGCTCGCGGATGGGCTCATATAGGAGTCCTGCGGGCCCTGCACGAGATGGGCATTTCTCCCGATATCGTGGTGGGCACCTCGGCCGGCGCGCTCGTCGGCGGCTCCTACGTTTCCGGACAATTGGATGCATTGGAAACGTGGGCACGATCGATTGGCAAACTCGACGTGGTTCGCATGATGGACATTGCACCAGCCCGGGGTGGTGTGATCTCGGGTTCGCGCCTCTTCGATGCGTTTCGTCGAATTGCCAGGGACGTAGAAATAGAAGAACTTCCCAAGGCCTTTACCGCAGTGGCAACCGACTTCGAAACAGGGCGCGAGATCTGGCTGCAGGATGGATCGCTGCACGACGCCGTGCGGGCATCCATCTCGGTGCCCGGCCTGTTCTCCCCTTTCTCCTATGATGGCGCCTGGTTGGTTGATGGCGGTCTCGTCAACCCGGTCCCTATTTCGGTATGTCGAGCACTCGGCGCGGATCAGGTCATTGGCGTCAACCTCAGTGGTGACCTCGCCAACCGCAATACCCAGCTGACCCAACCGGCTTCCTTCTTTGGCGACGATCCGCTCGCGCTCGAGGATACGCTTGCACGACTCCCACCCGCCCTGCGCGATCGAATCGAGGGCCCGGCTCGTTTCTTCCTCTCTCCGCGATCGTCGGAGAAGGAAAAGGCTCCGAGTTTTTTCGATGTAATCGCCGGCTCGATCAACATCATGCAGGATCGCGTTACCCGAAGCCGCATGGCCGGTGACCCCGCTGACATCCTGATCGAACCGCGCCTCGAAGGAATACGGCTGCTCGATTTCGACCATGCGCGCGAGGCCATCATGGAGGGACATGCAGCCACCGAACGCATGCGCTCGGCACTCGAGAGCCTGGTCGGCCCTCAGGACGCGGGCTGAGCCGCGGGTTGAGGTACCTGCCGCGACAATGCTTCGGCGGCAAACAGAATCAGCACAATCCAGATCAGATCCGCCATGAGAAGGTGAATCACCTGCAGCCATACCGGAGCAAGCAGCCATAGGTTCAAAAGCCCCAGTGCCATCTGGCCGAAAAAAAGCGCCAGCAGGTAAGAAGCCCAGCGAGATGCGCGGGGTGTATTCACCGCCATGGTCGTGGGCCAGATCGTCGCGAGGAGCAGAACGCCGGTGGCCAGTGCCATGATCGGATGCCAGACCCGCAAGCGCACAAAAAGGTGGGAATCCGGCGAGAAGGTCATCGCTGTCCCTGAAGCGAGGTCCTCGGCCGGGAAAAGCGTGTCGCCGAGAGCCGTCAGCGCTCCCGTCATGCCAAGTGCGGCCACCCAGAACAGAACAAAACCCAGACGGAGCCCCAGACGGCTGCGGAAGCTGAATGATTTCCCGCCTGAAGCCAGATAGGCAGTCCACGTCAAAACCAGCAGCAGGACGTAGGTGTTGAGAAGGTGGCCACCTACCCACCAGCCGCGCGCCAATTCCTTGTTGTCAGCCACGTATTCCAGAAGAACCAATCCGGCGCCCAGCAGGGCTTCAAGCAGCATCACCACCAGAGATGCCCATGCCGCGCCGCGCACTGGTGAGCCCGCCGGATAAACGCGGCGCGCGCCCCAAACCAGCCCGACAACCAGAAGGAGGTCGACTCCACTGGTCGCTCGGTGCCCAAACTCGATCAGGGTTTCCCAACCCGGGGAGAGCGGCACGACCTCTCCGTTGCAGAGCGGCCAATGACTTCCGCATCCAGCACCCGACCCGGTCGCGCGCACAACCGCGCCCCACAAGATGACCAACACTGTCGCCCAGAGAGTTCCCCAGGCGAAACGAGCAAACCTTTGCTGGCTCGGCGAAAGGTTCATCTCACTGCCTTCCGACACGCGACTCGAGCGCGGCCAGAACTTCCGCATGCCGCTCTCGTGTGAGCGGGTACCGGATCGCAGCGAGAAAGCCGAGAAAAAGGAAAAGCGCCGGACCGAGACTGGCCAATAGTCGAATCATCAGAAGTACCGAGGGGGATTGTTCCTGGCCATCTTGAAAGCCGGCGAAATCCAGCAGCGCGAGTGCCAGAAACACAGCCACCGCACCTGCCAATTTACGAAGGAACATCAGGAGTCCATTATAGAGCCCCTCGCGCCGCTCGCCAGTTTCCAGGTCATCTTCGTCGATGACATCTCCGACCATCGACCAGGGCATGATATCGACCGCCGCAAAACCAAAGCCGGCGAAAAGAATGCCGGCAAAGCCTACCCAACGGGGCCAATCCGGCGACACGAGGAACAATGATAATTGCGTCGTCGTCCAAAGTAGCGCCCCCATCATGAAGGTGCGCTTTTTATCGACTCGCTTGCTGACCCAGAACCAGAAGGGAAGCCCGAACACCGCCGCCAGCAGGAATACCAGCATTGCGACCTCAAAATCCTCGGTACGACCCAGCCAATATGTAAAGTAGAGGATCAGCATCGCCCCGACGAGATCCATGGCCAGACGACCACAGACATAGAGGGACACCAGCCGAGCGAACGTCCGGTTGCGCAAGGCCGACAGCAGACTGGTGATCAAAGGCGGCGATTGAACCTCCTCGCGTCGGAACTCCGGTCGCTCGAAGCTGACGCGGTAGACCCAAAACCAGGGGAGTGCCAAACCGCCCCCGTAGATCGCCGCAGCCAGCCCCCAGCCCTCAGGTCCTCCGCCAAGCGAGTCGGCAAACCCCCGCATGCCTATGGCGCAAAAAATGCCCACGGTCGCGCCTACAGAACGATAGGTATTGAGGGACGTACGATCGTCGTAATCCGTTGCCATCTCGGGAATCAAAGCAAGATAAGGGACCGAGCAGACGGTCGAGGTGATGCTGACCAAGGAATACATGAACGAATAATAAGAAATAAAGTGAGCTGACTTTCGACATCAGGAACGATCCAGAGCATCGCGAAACTGAGGCCGAACGGAATCGCTCCGATCAGGAAATAGGGACGGCGGCGCGCGCCGCCGAAATTGGTTCGGTCAGAAAGGCGTCCGATCAGAGGGTCGCTGATCGCGTCGACAAATCGCCCTACAAGCGGGACCGCGCCGGCCAGAACCGGCCTGAGCCCGGCCACCTGGGTCAGAAAAAACGTCGCGTAGATCATCGTCAGCGCCGTCAGCGCGGTGTTGGTGCTGGTATCGCCGAGAGCATATATCGTTCGGGAGCCAGCTCCGAGGCGGCGACCAGTCATTCGGTCGCCACTCCCTCCGAAGGATTCCCGAGCTGCAGGATGGCACCCATCCTTCGGATCTCGGCTACTTTCGTGTCGAAGCCGGTCCAATCGTCGTTTTCGGCGATCGGATCCCACAACGACTCGACTTCCTCGACCAGCATCGTGCAAGGACGGGTTGCCGCAAAATAGTCATCGCTCAGCCGTCCCGCATCTAGAGGCTCGAAGGTCCCCAATGATTGCCGCAGGGGGGCAAAAGTCGAGTGTTCATAAAACTCGGCCGATGGACCCGCCGCAGCCCGGCCTGCGCTCGCCTCTCCACCCCACCAATCGAAGAGAAAATTCTCGTAGCCGACGCCACTCTTCTCCAGGAAGGCCCGCAGCAAAGAGAGGATGTCCGCATCCCGATCGTCTCCGCAAGCCCGGAGTCCCAGGCGGCGCAGCATCGCTTCGCGATAGGCGCGGAAAAAAGTCTCGGCAAAAGAATCCAGTGCTTTACGTATGGGCTCCTCTGCAGATAGATCGATCAGGGTTTCGGCCAACCTCTGCAGATTCCAGAAAACCGCATCCGGCTGGCGCCCGTAGGCGTAGAGACCCTGATGATCGAAATATGCCGCGGTGAATCCCATTTCATAGGTGGGTACAAAGCGCCACGGACCATAATCGAAGCTTTCGCCTGTCACGTTCATATTGTCCGTGTTCAAAACCCCATGAACAAATCCCGCGGCCATCCAGGACGCGCAAAGTCGCGCGCTGCGCTCCACAACGACGCGCAAGAAAGCTGACGGCGCATCCGGTGATGCCGCGGTCTCGGGGGCGTAATGCGCAATGGCATAGTCCAGCAATTGGGCGAGTTTTTCTTTTTCCTGTAAAGCGGCCAATCGCTGAAAACACCCAAATCGCACATGCGAATGTCCGAGACGAACCAGAACCGCCGAACGTGTCGGCGAGGGCTCATCACCGCGCCACAAGGACTCGCCTGTTTCAAAAAGAGAAATGCTCTTGGATGTATAGACGCCCAGAGCCTCGAGCATCTCGGTCGCCAGCACCTCCCGGACGCCTCCCTTGAGTGTCAGGCGTCCATCCCCCTGCCTCGACCACGGGGTCTGTCCACTCCCTTTGGTTGCGAGATCGAGAAGTCGACCCTCGCCGTCGCGCAATTGGGCAAAGATAAAGCCGCGCCCATCGCCCAAGTCGGGATTGTAGGAGCGAAACTGATGACCATGATAGCGCACGGCAGCTGGTTTGAGGAGATTCTCGGGCAGCGGTTGGAACTTGGCAAAATGATTCGTCCACTCATCGGGCGTGAGGTCACCCAAGCCAATGGCCGATGCCCATTCCTGATGCCGAAAGCGAAGGCGATGTTCAGGGAATTCGGCGGGGGCGACTTCATCGGAAAAGCCTTCGCCGAGGCTCTGCCACGCCGGGGCTGGAGCATAGCTGTCAGAAAATGGCATAGGCGGCTCCCGGAACCCTAGAGAGTGACTGTCCGGCCGATTTTTTCCCCGACAACTTCAGCGATGCGAGCATAAAGTTCGTGCTGATCCTTGTCGTCCAACCAAGCTTGGCTTTCGGGAGACCAATTATAGTGCCAGGCGCGAACGCCCGCGGCCAACCACATCTGGGAGTTCCCCGACTGGCGATTCAGAACAAATTTCTTCCCGTCCGGAAAATCGAGGGAAACCATCCCGTCCGTGGTCGAATAATCGACCTCTTCGGGGTCCAAACCTTCCAACCAGTTGGCCACTCGATCGAGACAGGCATCCGCCAGATGGAGATATTCCTGATTTGTCATGGATACGGAAGAACCGGAAAGCCTGCGCCGAAGCAAGTCGACACCGCAGCACGCATTGCCTTTTCATCGTCGCGGCTTTCCCCTATTCAGGAGGCACGGGACCTCTGACAGGTTCGAGAGCAAGTAAATCGGGGGGTCATCGGCACCCGAATCCGCCATCGCAGGAGACAAGAGAAGATGACATATCGAGTGGTTCAGTGGGGCAGCGGAAACATCGGTAATGAAAGCCTTCGGCATGTGATTCGGCACCCCGACTTCGAGTTGGTCGGTCTGCATACCTTCAGCCCGGAAAAAGTCGGCAAGGACGCTGGTGAAATTGCCGGCCTTCCCACCAAAACCGGCGTGATCGGCAGCAACGATATCGACGCCCTCCTCGACCTCAAACCGGATTGTGTCCTCTACATGGCCAACGGCGAACCGCGACCGATGGAAACCGTTGCCGAGATGTCAGCCGTTCTCCGACGCGGCATCAATGTCCTTTCGACGGCACTGGTCTGGTTGATTCACCCCCCATCGGCCGACCCCGCGATTCGCGACCCGCTCGCCGCCGCCTGCCAGGAGGGCCAATCGACGCTCTTTGTAAATGGCATCGACCCCGGATTCTCGGGCGATGTGCTTCCGCTGGCGGCTCTTCAGGTCAGTGATCAGATCGAGCAGGTTCTGGTCCAGGAAATCTTCAACTACGCTACTTACGAAGACCCCGGGCTTGCCGGGTTCGCCTTCGGGTTCGGAGAACCCGCCTCCTTCGACGCGCCTCTCGGCATTCCCGGCATCCTGAAAACGGGCTGGGGCCAGATGGTGCAGCTGATCGCCGACCGAGTCGGGATCAAGTTGGACGATATCGAGGAGACCTTCGAGCGGGCTTATACCCCCGAAGCCTTCGATACCCCGATGATGCATGTTCCCAAGGACGCATGCGCCGCGGTACACTTCCGGGTCGAAGGCATGGCCTACGGTCGTCCGGTCATCGTGACCGAGCACGTCAATCGGCTGCGCGATGATATTGCGCCACACTGGCCCATGCCGCCCGAGGGGCGCCAGGGCATTCACCGCTGCACGGTCACCGGCAACCCCACGGTGGTCCTCGAATCTCATATGTCGAGCGGTGAGGGCGACCACGTCAAAGGCGGTGTTCAGGCGGGAGCTCTGCGGATGGTCAACGCGATCCCGGAAGTCTGCCGCCAAGCGCCCGGGCTGGTCAGCACGCTGGATCTACCCTTCACGCCCTCGACGAACTTCAAAAAATAGGCTTCATATCCGCACTTCGATCTCATAAATATGCTAGCTTCGCCGGCATTCAGCCAGCGAGGAAAGAGGCCGAAAAGAGATCATGGACCAAAGACTGAGACACGTAGCCGCAGGACTGCTGCTCCTTCTGGCCACCCTCTTCGTCTATCGGTCCATTCTACCCGATATCAGCAACCGCCTGCCGGAACCGGCCCGGCATGAAACTCGCCAGGCGAAATTGGTCTACCACGCCGATCAGGTAGCGGTCTCGGGCATGATCGGGCTGAAGGCGTCTCGGATGTTGGCGGATCCTCTCCATTTTGCCGCCAAAAGCAGTTGCTTCCCGCTGACCGCCCCCTACACCCTCGGTGAGCATATGTTCGGGGAAGCAGCGCTGGGCGTGATCCCGCATGCTCTCTCGCGCAATCCGGTCACCACCTTCAATATCGTCACAATTCTGCACCTGTGGATCGCCGGGCTCTCGATGTACACGCTCGCTTTTTTTTGGACGCGCAGCGTTCCGGCGGCCCTCTTTGCCGCCATTCTCTTCGCCCTGCACCCGCTGCGCACCACAAACCCGGCACATCTGTTCACCACTGGAAATATATGGACGCCATTGGCGCTGCTCGCTGCGCATCGGGTCATCTATGGTGGCCGCTGGCGAGACACCTTCGCCCTCACCGCGCTTCTGATTCTGCAACTTCTGGAGAGTTTTTATCAGGCCTTTGGTTTGTTCCTCCTCGGCGGGGTCTATGGCGCAGATCTCCTCTGGCAGTACCGGGACCGCCTGAAAAATCGCATTCCTCAGATTGCCGTATTCAGTGGCACCACCGGAGTATTTGCCTGGTGGCTTTTTGCTCCCTACCTGCACGCCCGCGAAACCTGGGGCATCTTGCAAGGGCGTGCCTCTACAGTCCTGCTCCAACCGACCGACTTTCTCCCCGGCGGCGACGCGAGCATCGGCTGGCTTACCCTGCTGCTATTGCTCGTGGGTCTGGCCGACCGCATCCGTAAACCACGGCGGCGCAATGGCGTGGACCCCCGCCTCCCGCTTCTGGCGGGAGGCTTCGCTATCTTTCTCTGTTGCATCCCGACGGTACCGGGGCTCGGGATTCCGAGCCCCATTTTCGCCTTGCGGGAGATCCTTCCCGGCATGGACGGCATCCGGGTGCTTCGCAGCATCGCGGTAGGCGTTTTTCTCGTCGCTGATTTTCTCGCGGCCTATGGAATTCTGGTGCTTCTCGAATGGTTGCCGCGAAAAATACGTCCCTTTATGGCCACGGCCATTCTGGCTCTGGCCTTGATCGAAGTGACGCACCCGCGGATCTCGGCCTTGTCTCTGGGCCGCTCGGCACAGATCGACTCCCGCGCAGCAGGGCTCACCACAGAGATGCAAGAGAGCTACCGGAAAATTCCCGAAGGCTCGGTGCTCGATCTCCCCGCCTACTTCGGGCCCTGGAGAAAAGTTGCTGACGGGCCGATCTACCTTTCCGCTGCGGGCTTTCACGGGCAGCCCACGGCCGCTTGCTATAATTCTTTTTCGACCTACGTCCAGGACGGCATTCAGGAATTGGCCAAAAACCTCCCTGCAAAAAATGCCTCGGATGCACTCTACGCTCTCGGGTTCCGTACCCTTGCGATTCATCAGAACCGAGGCGGCATAAACGAAAATCGTCGCCTGCGCCCGCTGGTAGCCGATCCGGATCGGCTCGAGTTGATCGAGAAAACCGAAGACGTTCATCTCTACAAGCTCAAGGGATCCGTCGATATTTCAGAGGACTTGAATCACCTGCAGGCCACACGCACCACCACCTACGCGCACCCGATCACGCGCCAAAAGCAATGGGTTCCCATCTATATGACCAATGAGTCGGATTCCGTCTTCCGACACCCCGAGCCGATCGAGCCCCGCCAGGTCGCCATCACCTGGAGAACTATGCGCGGCAAGGTTCTGGCCAAGGGCACGAGCACGGCCTTCCTCCCGCTAGCGATGGGGCCCCGAAGCGAGATGGGACGCGGCATCGAACTCGACATCCCGCATCTACCCGCCGGAAACTACCTGGTGAGCGTGAACTTCGAGGACAGCATGGATCAGCCACTGGGAACGACCCAGGTGACCCTGCAAGCGGGAGCCGGATTGAGCGGCCCACGAGAGAAGGCCGACTAGTCGACGACCGAAGTTTCGTAGGCAACGCCGACCTCAGCGAGAAGCGGCGAGATTTCCTGCGAGAGGGCCGCAAGGGCATCCGCCTCGACCAGAACTTCCAGCAATCCGGACAACTGCACGGCTGCCGCGGCAGCGGCTTTCTTTTCCTTCCGGCCGCGCTCCTGCAAATGGTCCCGGAGCGCGCGACATACCGCCGCCACATGTCGACCAAAGACTTCGTTGGTCGCTCTGCCCAACGATTCTTCCGCGATACAGAGAATTCGCTGGCGCATTGCCTGCATCAGGACCGGGCGAGCCTCCGAGAGACGGCGCTGCTTGGTGGCCGCAGGAATCGGACGAGACGGCAGATCCTCGGGACCGAAGAGGCTTCGGCGGACAGACGCGTTCCGCCGCAAGAATAACCAATCCCAGACCGAGCGTTTCACGGGAAGAATCCCCAGAGGAATCCAGGGCGTCAGATCAATCGCGACGGCGGGTTCGACCACCTGGCTCAGGGCCTCGCGCGCGACCGCAGCCACCGGAAGATTCAGGGCGTCGGTCTCCTGACGACAATCCGCCCGCAGCAACGCTCCAGATACATCGCTACCCACCACCGTGCGGCTCACCTCCGCCGCAATCGAAACGGTCTGCTTGCGAGAATCCGCGACGACCTGGGATATCTCGAGGCGCATCAGATCCGCCAGACTTTGATCGCTTTCAAACCAACGCGACACCGCGCCTTCAGCCTTGCTGACGGCACGCGGGCCAATCGACCCGGTCTGCTCACCCACGAGGCGCCTGACTTCCTCACGAACGTCCGCGAAGGCTTTCTCCCAATCGTGACCGACCAATTCATCCGCGATCTTCTCGCGGACTTCGGCAGCACTGCGGTCTTCCTCCAGCAGAATCGCGGCCTTCCGCATCTCCGCGATCGCTCCGGTGCGCAGGATATCGGCAAGGTCCTCCATCAGACTTGTTGCCTGTCGGGTCGTATCGCGCATGAAGGCCTGCAGGAACTCATGTCCAGCCAGATAGTCCTGCAAATCTTTCTCGAAAACCTCGAAACCATCGGGCATCAGGGACGGGACGGCCGCGCGGGCGGGATTCAGTCGACGACTCGCCGCTTGCTGCAGATCGACCGGATAGATCTGCAAGCGTTTTTCTTCCCATGCTCGTCGCAGCTCTGCATTCATCGCCAGGCTCTCGAAGGCTTCGACAATCCTGTCCGGGGCCATCTGTTCGAGACTGGGCGCCAACTCGCCTGCCGGTCCCAAATCTCGTTTGGAGGTATCCAGATTTACCACCAGAAAAATCCGGCTGAAGAGGCGAAGCAAATCCGAGAACTCATCGAAAATCTGCTCCAGAAAGAGGTTCTCGGTTTTGACAACAAAAATAGCGCTCGCGGCCTTGTCTCTGAATTCGCGAGCCATCGCGTCATACCCGAACTTCATTCGGCTGTAGAGGCCGGGCGTATCGACGAGCATCGCCCCCGACTCGGCCAGCGGCCCCGCCGGCATCCGCACATCGATGCGGCGGATCGCGCGGGGAAGGTCGGCTTCCGGCTGGATATCGCGCCCGACCTCCTCCGCATCGCGCAGGGTTTTCGCCAACTCGCGATGCGCTTCGTCCAGAAGACTTTTCATCGGCGCGAGATCATCAAAAGCAAGCGAGGTCCCGTCGTAATGGGTCACCTCGAGGCGGCGCTCCCCGGCATCGCCGACAAAAACCATGCAGGGGTACGCGGGCAAACTCGAGACCTCGCTCACGTAAGCCCCCGCCAGAGCATTCATCAAGGTTGATTTGCCGCTTTTCAGCGGGCCGAAAACGATCATGAACGCCTGTTGGGCTGCCGCCTTGTCCAGAATCAAGTCGAGACGGCTGCGAATATCCGTGAGGGCCGCGATACCTGTATCACGCCCCGAAGTCTCTTCCGGCAATCTCCGGATCGACTCTACCATGCTGTCCAACGGCTTCGACAAAGGTCGGAGGCGTTGCTCGATGGCCGCACAAAATTCTCCAAGTGGTGTCATTCAGGGTTTTCCCGAGGCTCTGTGGAATCCGTCGTCGGCTGCAAATCCCGACCGAGGAAATGAGCCGCCTCAGGATAACCTTCCGAGAGGATATCGAGAAGAGTGGATTTCGTAAGGTCCGGGAAAACAGACGAATCTTCGCCATCCCGAGCCTGATCGACCGCCGAAGACAGGGTTTCCTGACGCCCCTCGAGGGCCCCCTCGACCAGGCCGCTCCAACGCTCCGGGTTCCCGGTTTCCCGCCAGGCGCCGCGTCCCCGACCGAAATGAGCGACCGCCAGATAGCGGAGGATTGACTGGCGGTAGAGATTTTTCAGGAACTCGTCACTCCAGCGAACCTGCTGCACATCCTCACCCCGAACGAATTGGTACCCTTTGCGCAGGCCCGCGGCGCCGGCGGCACCCAGAAGAGCGCCGGCCACGGCGCCACCCCCGAAAGTCAATCCACCCACAGCGACGTCAGCAACCAAACCACCGGCCGCACCGCCCATCGCTGCCCCCAAGATCGTGGTCCTTGAAGCCGAGAGAGCGGCGGCCCCGGGCAGATCGAAATCCTCGCGCAATCGGTCCCGAGCCACCGTCTGAAAACGACCTTCGAGGCCATGCTCTTCGATCAGCTGATCCATCAGCAGAGTCGTCGCCTCATCCAACCTCTGGGAAAGCACGCGCGTGGCACGCCGCTCCTCGGTCTTGCCGGGGGACTGCCCATCCAGAACCTCGAGGTCGCCGCTGGCACGCAGCAAATAGTCGCTCACAGCTTTCGACGAACTCTCGAAAACACCAAGATTTCTTTCCTGCCAGACGTTCTGCAATCCATGCATCACAGGCTGGCGCGCATCGGAGAGCAGTTTCGAGACCCGCTCGAGGAGAATCCCTTCCTGGACCCAGCATCGCGTGAACGCATCCAGCGGGAGGAAGTCCTGCACGATGGGCCATTTGGCCAGCGCCTGACGCCAGACCTCGACACGCTCCTCTTCCTTGCCGACACCTGTCTGGTTGAGAAGAACCATGACCGGTTTTTCCATCCAACCAAGAAGCTCCATCTCGTAAGCAACATAGCCCGCGTCACCGGGATCCTCCGACGCGTTCACCAGATAGAGGATCACGTCTGCCTCAGCTCGAATGTTTCGCACAGCCTGCTGGCTCGAATAGAGCGGGCGGTCACGATAGCGGTCCCAGATTTGATGCAGGAACCAACCAAGGGGATTGCCTTGGTGCTTTAACCGGTCCATCAAACGCGCGGAGTCGCCCAGGCCGGGGGTATCCCAGAGGCGCAAGGCATCGTCGCCATGCGCTACCAGATCAAAGCCTTCCGACTCCTCGGTCACGTGGGCCTGATCGAGGACCTCTCCGATATCACGGCGCAGAATCGTCCGCGCCAACGTCGTTTTCCCCACGTTGGTGTGTGAGATCAGGCTCAGGGTTACGGTACTCATCGCTTGCTCATGCCCCTCGATCATCCGTGACAGAGGCTTGCTCGGCAGCCGCCACGTCTTCCGGTCGTAATTCAGTACCCAGATCCAGATGAACCGCGGTCAGGCCAATTTCACGGATCACTCGGTCCCAAGTCCTCTCTCTTTCTAGCGCACGAGCGTCCTCGGTCCTATCGAAGCGCGCACGCCACGGCGATCGATCCACCACCGCAAGCACCGCCCTCCCCTCCGAAAGCGAGAGCAAATGGGTCAAAAACTCCCCGTGGACCTCCCGTTCGGGAGATTGCGCCAGGGAGAAAACAACAATGACCAGGTCCGGGACCGGGCCATCGGTCCTCAAGGAAGTCCCGGCGCCGTAGACAAGAGGTTCCCCCAGCCGGGCGGAAACACCGTGGCCGGCAACCTCGAGGGCCAGTTCCAAGGCCGTATCCCTCTCTTTTTGGGGCAAGGTGTAGCTGTAGGGAAGGATCTCCGCGAAGAACCCGCTGCCCTCACGCGAACCCCGGAGCACCCGAAAAGATCCGGACAGGGGATCCACAGGCAAATCCTGCCCGCGTCGGTGGGCCACCAAAAGACAGCCCAGCAGCAGAACCGTCCGCGGCAGCAAAACCGTGAGTCCCGCGGTCAGCGCCCAGAGATGAATCCAGGGAGCGGCCATCACGGCCCCTCCCGGCTGACGCATCTGCTCGAGAGCGGCGACGTCCGGCAACGCGATGCCCAGCATCCAGGCCGCCGGCCCGAGCGTTACCTGGAGCAAAAGCTGGACGGTTTCCGGGTCGAGGAAGGTGCTCTCCCACGTCGCCTGATACTCCAGTGCCAGGCCGCGCAGGTACATCCCCAGCACAGCACCACCAACGGCCAACCCCGCACCGGCGTGGAGGAGAGCGCGAATCCGCAATCCCGCGATGGGAGCAAATTCCGCGGTCCAGGAACGCAGATAGGCAGGGAGTGCGCGGGCCACAATCGCTGTCTCATCAGGGTCGGGAGCGTTGAGTCGTGCACACGCCCATTCCCCCGCCCAGGCGTAGAACGCCGAGGCTCGACCGGGCCCGAATCTCGGCTCCGCGACCGATTCTGGCGCGCCCTCGCCCCGAAACACCGAAAAAATCAGCACGAGATACGCGAAGAAATTCCAGAGAATCAGGCCCAGCAGAGGAAAGGCGAGAAGGCTGATATAACGCTCCGGCCCCGCCACATTGGTCATCAAGCCGGAGAGAAGAGCCAAAACGCCAACCGGCAGAAAGCTCGCCTGCGAAACCCGGGTCAGGCGCAGAACGCCGGAAATCCCCGATACTCGCTCCATCAACAGCGCAAGCAAGGCTCGGGCGCGATGCGCAGCCAGTGCTGCAGGCGGGCCACCTGCGGCGAGAGCCTCCTCGGTGGCGGCCCGACGCGCGCGCACGCGCAGTAGAAGCCCCTCGGGGTCTGCTTCCTCAACTGCCCGAATCAGGGCAATTTTCTGTGCGTCTCGCTCGCGCATGCTTCTTAATCAATCGGAATCCCGGGGCAACCGCCAGAGCACACCCCTTGTCTATCCACTCGCAGAAGATATTGTCCCGCCGAGGTCACGCTGTCCCTTCTCCAGGAAAGGAATTCGGAAAATGTCTCAATCCCCGCGCCCCACCGAAACAGACGAGTGGAAAGCTCTCCAAAATCACCAGCAAGAGCTGGCCGATGCTCACCTCCGAGAGATGTTTGCCGACGATCCGGGCCGTAGCGAAGCACTCAGCCTCGAGGCCCTCGACCTCTTCGTCGATTTTTCAAAAAACAGACTTACCACGGAAACTCTCGGTTTATTGCAGGCGCTGGCCGGGCGCATGAACCTGAGCAAACGCATCGAGGCGATGTTTTCCGGAGAGAAAATCAATATCACGGAGAATCGCGCCGTACTGCACGTGGCACTGCGAGCGCCCCGAGACGCCGTCATCGAAGTCGAGGGCAAGAACGTCGTGCCGGAGGTCCATGCGGTACTGGACCAAATGGCCGGCTTCGCGGAAAAAATTCGCAGCGGGAGCTGGACCGGCCATACCGGCAAGAAAATTCGCCATGTGGTCAATATCGGCATCGGAGGGTCCGACCTCGGGCCGGCGATGGCCTACGAGGCTCTGAAATCCTTCAGTGACCGTTCGATCAGCTTCGACTTTGTCTCCAACGTCGATGCCACCGCGTTCGCCGAGGCGGTCGAGGGCAAAGACCCGGCGGAAACTCTTTTCATCGTCTGCTCCAAGACCTTCACCACACTGGAAACGCTCGCCAACGCACACAGCGCACGCCGTTGGATGCTGGACGCTCTCGGCGACGAAGCTGCCGTGGCCCGTCATTTTGTCGCGGTTTCCACGAACGCAAAAGAGGTGGCGGCCTTCGGCATTGATACCGCCAATATGTTCGCCTTCTGGGACTGGGTGGGCGGGCGTTATTCGTTTGATTCCGCCATCGGACTCAGCCTCATGGTCGCGATCGGCCCGGACGGTTTCCGGGAGATGCTCGCCGGCTTCCACGCCATGGATGAGCATTTCCGGACAACGCCCCCCGAAAAGAATCTTCCCGTCCTGATGGGCCTCGTCGGCATCTGGTACAACAACTTCTTTGGCGCACAGACGCAATCCATCCTCCCCTACAACCAATATCTCTGGCGACTGACCGCCTACCTGCAGCAACTGGATATGGAGAGTGACGGAAAGTCGACGGACCGCGAAGGGCGACCGATCCACGACTACCAAACCGGGCCCGTCGTCTGGGGCCAGCCCGGAACGAATGGCCAGCATGCCTACTATCAATTGATTCATCAGGGAACCAAGCTGATTCCCTGCGACTTCATCGGCTTTGCCAAACCATCGCACGATATTCGCGACCACCATGAACTTCTGATGGCCAATTGTCTTGCACAGACCGAAGCTCTCGCATTCGGAAAAACGGAAGATGAAGTTCGCGCCGAAGGCGTACCCGAAAATGAGGTGCCGCATCGTACCTTCCGGGGAAATCACCCGACCACCACGATTATCGTAAAACGCGAACTGACGCCGCATATTCTGGGTCAGCTGATCGCCCTCTATGAACACAAGATATTCACCCAGGGGACGATCTGGAACATCAACTCGTTTGATCAATGGGGCGTCGAATTGGGCAAGGTTCTCGCCAACAAGATCGTCCCCGAGTTGAAGTCGGACGAAGAGACGACCCTCTCGCACGATACTTCGACCAACAACCTGATTCGCCGATTCCGGCAATGGCGACGTGCCTGATGGAAATGTCCACGAAATCCCGATGGCAGGAAAGCCTGTTCTCTCTGCATGCACTGCGGCGACATTCCGTGTGGATTCTGGCCGCATCAGCAACCGGTGCCGTCGCGGCCTTGTTTCGATACCTCGACGACTGGAGCGTTCTATTTTCGCAATGGTTGCAGACGGTCTCGCCCTGGATTCAGCCGGCGATGCTCTTCTTCGGCATGATTCTCATTTGCCAACTGCGCGACCGTTTCTTTCAGGGCACCGATGGAACCGGCATTCCTCAGGCTATCGCCGCCTTGAAGATCGAGGACGGGCCGGCCCGCAGCCATGTTCTTTCCTGGCGCATTCTTGTCGGTAAAGGTCTGCTTCTCGCGATCGGCCTCTTCGCCGGCATGACCATCGGCCGGGAAGGACCCTCGGTCCACGCGGGCGCCTGCTTTATGTACCTCTCCAACCGCTGGGGGAAATTCCAGACATGGTTGGTGCAACGAGGCCTGATCCTCGCAGGAGGCGCTGCCGGGATCGCGGCTGCTTTCAACACACCCATCGCGGGTGCTGTTTTCGCATTGGAAGAAATTGGCCGTTCGTTCGAAAAGGAAAACGCAGGCACGATCGTGCGCACCGTATTGGTCGCATGCATCGTCTGCATGACACGCTTCGGCGACTATTTGTTCTACGGCAAAATAGAGACCCGCCTCGACCAGCCCCTCGAATGGTTGGTGGTCCCGGTCCTGGGCGTGGTCTTCGGTTTGCTCGGAGGGCTTTTTGCCCAGAGCCTGCTGCTGACCACGCGTCCCTACGGTCGCTTCTATCGCCGACAACCTCTCATGGCGGCCGCTTCTCTCGGCGCGGCCATGGCTCTCCTGGCGATCCTCTCGGAAGGGTTCAGCTACGGCAGCGGATACCCTCATGCGGAAGCCATCCTGATGGAAGGGACCGAAGTACCGACTTGGGGATTCGGGGCGATTGCTCTGGGGAACTGGATTGCGCTGCTGAGCGGAATCCCCGGAGGACTCTTTGATCCCAGTCTTGCGACCGGCGCCGCGCTCGGCCAACTCGTGGCACCCTTTCTGGAGTTCATGGACCCCAAAGCGGTGATTCTCCTTTGCATGGTGAGCTATTTCTCCGGAGTCGTCCAAAGCCCGATCACTGCTTTTGTGATTCTCGTCGAAATGACCGATGCCCGCTTCATGACCCTGCCTCTGGCGCTTGCCGCCATGATGGCGTTCGAGGCATCGCGCCTTGTCTGTCCGACGGCTCTCTACGAAGGTCTGGCCGAAAACTTCATGACTCGACTACGCCCACCCGAAAGCAAGGACGCCCCTCCTGCCTGACGGTCCAACCCACTGGGCGCGGCGACCAACCAATTTCAGGAGGAGTTCCTCGTGCAAAGAAAAACCATAATCACACTTGCCTGCTTGCTCTTTTTCCCGATCTCCGCTCGCGCTCTGGATACGATCGAAGCCTATATTCGCGCGTACCCGAATCAGGAGCAGGCTCGCATGATGAACGAATGGCTGGTGGACAATCAGGCCGGGCAACTCAGCTTTACCGGATTGGTAGACCCGACCGACAAGACGGTTGTCACACCGCAAGCAACCGTCGATTACGGCTACGCCTGGTTCAGCCTCTCCAACGGCCCGGCCGTGCTGCATACACCGCAATACGACCGGTTCTTTTCCGTCTCGGTTTTCGACATGCTGCACAACGTACCCGCCGTCATCGTCAACCCGAGCAAACCCATCGTCTTGATGCGGCCCGGACAGAAAGCCCCCGCGGGCGACTTTGATCACGTCATCCTCGAAACCGATCAGGGACTGGTTCTGACCCGGATGGTCGTGGTCAACAATTTGGACGAGGTGACAGCGCTCGGCCAGAAGATGCGTCTCGACGGTGGAGACGGCGACATGCATCGCGATGTGCAGCGATTTTCATCAGCGATTGAAAAGTCCGGGCTCGCCTTGATCGAGGCGAGCATTCCCCACCTCGATGCAGGCAGAGCTTTCGGCAAGAAGTCCGGTGACGTTGGTGAGATCACCTCAGCCAGCGCCGTGATGCTCGGCCAACTCGGAACCCCCTCCGACACCGTCCGCTACCTCCCCATCATGGTCGACGAGGGAGGGGAGCCTCTGTCCGGCACGAAAACCTACGAACTCAGGGTGCCCGCAGGCATCGTCCAGGATTCCGGATATTTCTCGGTGACAGCGTACGGAGCAGAGGATCGTTTTCTGATTCCGAACGATAAAAAAGTATACGACCAGACGACCTATTCTGCCGAGCCCAATGCGGACGGCACCTACACCGTAACGCTCAGCCCCGACGGGTCCGGTAAAAACGGGATCCCGACCGGCAAACCGTTTTATGCGATCCTGCGCGCCTATGTCCCGGTTCCCGACGCAGATATGACCGTCTCGGTGACGACGCGCTAGCACCGCTTGAGCTCATTCGCGGCCCCGACCCTCAAACGGATTCTGCGACTACGACCGCCAGGGAGCGCGCGAGGTCTCCAACCAGATCGCTCATCACCCGAGCCACGGCATCGGGTCCGGTGGCGACTTCTCGTCGTTCATCAAACTCCCCTGATACCAGTCGTTTCCCGTCTTCATCCCGCAGGATCCAACGAGCCCACAAGCGAACCTTCCCTCCGGGGTCGACCTCGAAACGCTGAATGCTGATCGAGACCCGCCGATCCGGCGCCGAGGTCCGGTACCAGGGAAACAACGAGATCCGTTCCGTGTAGAGCAGAACGGATAGATCGGCCGCGAGAACGCGCTGGACATTACCTCCGAGGCTTTCGGCCCATCGGTCATTCTCCGCGTAGGTGACCCTGTTTGCCTCGCTGCGAGTCGCGATGGAAAACCGATCGAGATAATCCGGCAGCTCGATCGGACCCACGCCGAGGCTCAATTTCGGCAGGCGCGCGATCTCACGCAATTCCGCACCCTCAGTCAGAACGTAATATCGATTCGGACCCGAACCCGGGGCACCGGACAAAAGCGAGCAACTCGAGACGAGCAGCATGAACAACAAGCTTGTCTTGCGAAAATGTCGATTCACCATCACGGATTCTCCTCTTCCGGCTCACCGCCACGACCATAGAGCAAAGCGCTCGGATGCTCCTCGAGGAAGTTTGCCAACTCACGCACCGAGTCCGAGGCGCCCGAAACCTGGCGCAGTGTCTGGCCCACCTGAAACGCCAAGGGCGACTCCGGGTCGAGCAATACGCCCACCGAAGCGATCACATCGGTCAGTTCCTGCAAGGTCGTATCGGCCTGCAGGGCTGTGCCTTCCACCGCTTCCGAGAAGGGGCCGATCTTTTCGTTCAGCGTATGCGATAATTTCCGCAGACTCTCCATGGTGTCGGCGAGGGACTCCATCGTCGACGGGATCTCGGGGGAGGTCAGCATTTCATGAATCGACTCGATCGTTTCCTCGACCGAGAGAAAGACTTCCTTGAAGTCCACCTGATCCAATTCGCGAACCACCCGACCCATCACTTCCTGCACCGCTTCGAGCGTCGAGGGAAGTGTCGGGATCACCATCATATCGCCGGCCTCCGCCAATCGAATCGGTGGTGCGTCCGGGTAGAAATCGAGGTTCACGTAGAGCAGGCCTGTCACGAGGCTTTCGGATTGAAGGCTTGCCCGGAGGCCCCGGCTGATCAGCGACTGCAGGACCTTAGGGTCGCTCAGGTCTACCGGGCGGTCGGCACCTTTTTCGATCTTGCTCTCGTCAATGCGGATCACCACTGGAATCCGCACGCTGGCACTATCGTCGGACTCATCGAAGCGCAGGAGAATCTCGGAGACCGAGCCAATCGGCACCCCTTTGAATTTCACATTCGAACCGACCGCCAGCCCGTTGATGGACCCATCGAAATAACAGACAAAAGGCTCGGTCCGCTCAAAGAAGCGTCCCGAGCCGAAAAGAGCCACGCCGAGAACTGCCAGCATGAGCGACGCAAGGACAAATCCTCCGATCCTCGTCGGGTTCGCCTTCTTACTCATGACGACCACCTCCGGAAATCTGACCCCGAGAAAGGAATTCGCGGACACCGGGGTCTTCTCCGTGGTCCCTCAACTGCTTGGGATTGCCTCGTGCCTTCATCGTTCGGGTCTCCGGGTCCAGGTATACGGAATCATCTCCGATAGCGAAAATACTGGCCAATTCATGCGTAACGATCACCACAGTCGAGCCAAGACTGTCGCGAATCTCCAGAATCAATTCGTCGAGACGCGCAGATGAGAGCGGGTCGAGGCCCGCCGACGGCTCGTCGAAAAATAGAATCTCGGGGTCCAGCGCCATGGCGCGCGCAAGGCCGGCGCGTTTCTGCATTCCTCCTGAAATCTCGGAAGGATAGAAGTCCTCGAAACCGGACAGGCCAACCAGTGATAATTTCAGGCCCGCAACATCGCGAATCTCTCGCTCGGTCAGGTCCGTGTACTCGCCCAGGGGCAGACCGATATTTTCGGCGAGCGTCATCGAACTCCATAGAGCACCGCTCTGGTAGAGAACGCCGAACCGTCGCAGGAATGCGGCTCGTCCATCGGCATCCGCTTCGGTGAAGGAGGCCCCGCTGTAGCGAATTTCGCCGCGGGCCGGCTCGACAAGTCCGACAAGGTGGCGCAGCAAGGTGCTCTTCCCGCACCCACTTCCGCCCATGATGATAAAGATATCGCCCGAGCGAATCTCGAAATTCAAATCCCGCATCACCACGAAATCGCCGTAGGCCATTGTGAGGTCGCGCACCTCGATGGCGCTCTCACGCGTATCTGTTGTTTTAGGTTCGTTCATTTAAAACCCGACAATATTGAAAAGGACGGTAAAGGTGGCATCCGCTACGATGATCAGGACGATCCCGGTGACCACCGCAGACGTTGCGGCCTCACCGACTGCCGAGGAACTATTGCCGCATTGCATCCCGCGAAGGCAACCCGCCACGGCAATCAGCACCCCGAAGACAGCTGATTTGAGAAGCCCGGAAGAGAAGTCCGAGAATGAGACCGCCTCGACCGTCTGGCGCAGGTAAAGAGAGGGTGAAAGGTCGAGCATTGTGGCGCCGACAACGGCCCCGCCCAAAACGCCCACGAGGTCCGCGAAAAGCGCCAGCAGTGGCATCATCAAACACAAGGCCACCATGCGCGGCAAAACAACGAAATCCATCGGAGAAATCCCCATCGTGGTGAGAGCATCAATCTCCTGCGTGACCCGCATGGTTCCCAACTGGGCCGCGAAGGCAGCGCCCGTGCGCCCCGCCATGATAATCGCGGCCATCATCGCGCCCATCTCGCGCAGCATCGCGATCCCGACCAGATTTGCGACGTAAATCTCGGCGCCAAACTGCTGCAACTGGATCGCGCCGACGAAGGCCAGAATCATTCCCACCAAAAACGAGATCAGCGTGACGATAGGCAAGGCCCGGACCCCGCAGTCCTCAATCAAGAGGAGTAAATCGGAGCGACGGAAACGCGCCTGACCGCGAGCCAGCCGCACCAGGCTCAATGCGGCTTCACCGACAAACTCAAGGCCGGAGCGGAACTCGGCGGCCAGGGCCAACCAGCCGTCGCCCAACTTCTCGAGGAAGGAGGGAGGCACCGGCGCTGTTCGAGCGTCTTCTTTCTCGGGAACGGCACGCGCCAAAGCGAGCAGGCGCTGCAGGCCCGAGGGCAACTGGTCGTAATCGACCGCGCATTGCCCCTGATCGGCAAGCGAGGCCGCGCCGACCAGAAAAGCTACCAGACTGGAATCCCACGCCTCGAGCTCCTCGACATGCATGCTGAGGACCGCCTGGCGGCCCCCGGCAATCCGCGTCTGCAGCTCATCCAGTTCAGGCACACCATCGGCCAGAGCCCACTGACCTCCGACCCAAAGCTGTAGTTGTCCGGAATCCGATTCCTCCAGACGGATGAGTCTCTCCCGATCCATGCTGGGCCACAGTAGCACAGATCCGGGGTTCGGCATCCTGTCGAGAGTGCTTCAAACCGCCCGAACCCGCGGTCACCAGCGCCTGGCGTTCAATCGAACTTCAGGAGTCCTTCTTTGGCAATGTCCGGGCTCTCGCGCTCCCCGACCGGCCCCATCTCGCCACACCAGCGATCATCGGGGCCCCGCACCAGCGCACCCTCCAGCGGAATACCGAAATGCTCGCGGACCTCATTGAGCGGCTTGGTCATCAAGGCATCGAGATCGATCGACTCATCCAGGTAATTGACCTTGCATGCATGTCCCCGCTCGGCCGCTCGGTACACCCTGTCCGGATCGAATTGGTGACGCCAGGCTCGCACTGTCGGGTCATAGGCGTAGCCGAGTTGAAATTGCGCTACGACGCCGATCATCGCCCCGCTATAATTCGCCCTCGACAACGCACCATCGAAGGAAAATACGCAAAGTTCGCCGAGCGGAGTCGTGTCGTACCCGGCAAGCACATGATGACGATCATGCGCCGTCAGATTATTCGAAAACGGAGAACCCACGCTGCCGGGCAGCGGGAAGAGATTGTCCTCGTAATACGCGACCAGAGTGCGGCCGAAGGTATCGGCCGGTAATTCGCGAAGACTTTCGTACCGAGCCAGCTCCTTCTTGTCGCCATCGAGATGCAGGGAGCTTTTCAGAAACCCCCAGGAGAGCGCCGCCACGCCCTGTCCGAGTTCGGGTTTGTTGGTCCGGAAGCTGTCCAGATACAGAAGTGTTTTATGGCCCTTGGCAAGAGAGAGCGCTCCCTTGACCGTCAGGTCGGAGACTTCCCAGGCCTTGGCGAGTCGGCCCAGGGCCTCGCCTCGCTCCGCCAGATCGTCTGTCTCGAGGTAGGGCAGAACCGAGGCCATATGAACGACCTCGTGGCGCAGAGCTTCGTCGACGATTGATTCCAGTGCCCCGGCAAAAGATGCGGGCAAACCGCTCAAGTCCACATCGGCATGAAAGACATGCTCGGCAATCGCAGCAAGAGTCTTTTGATGAATCTCGTGCAAGGGCAACCTACCCTCGTCGGTCGCAACCGCTTTGAAAATCTGCAGAACCGCGCAGGCCTCCGCTTCGTTCAGATCGAAAATTTTCGTGTTCATTGGATTCCCTCTCGAGCAACAACAGCGAAGGCTAGAGGATTCGCTTCAGGACGGGCAAGCGGCAGAGCAAGGCCCCGGCGAAAAAGCTTGCACAAATCGCCAGCGGGAAGAGCAGCATGAAATGTATCAGTGGAATTGTCGGGAATTGCACGACCAACTCGGTCAAGGGCACAACGAAGAGCGGATGAACAATATAGGCGGCGTAGGCGGTGCGTGTCAGACCCCGTGGGAGCGGACCTGTGCCCGCCAGATGCACCCGAAACAAATAGAGCAGCCCCAAAGACACCCCGACAAAAACGGTAGTTTGCCAGAGGCTGTAGAGGAAGGCGAGAGGGCCCCATCCACCAAAAAATTCGTCGAAATTCATCGTGACATCGACACCCAGAATGATCATGGGCGGCATCAGCACGATCGCCAGGACCGCCACGCCCACCCAGACCCGCATCCGGCTGTAGTCAATCATCTCGATCCAGCCATACCGCCAGCTCTGGATGCCGACGATCCAACCAGCGAGATAGAGCGGGAATTCTCCGACGTTCAAATTGACATAGGGGATGACTTGCCCCGCCGGGAACCAGGTCCGCACGAAGTAAGTGAAAACGCCCAGCCCGAAAATAAAACTGAAGATTGCGAGATGTGAGGGGAAGGGGCGCGGTCGTTGCGGCGGAATCGGTGCCTCCCGCAGGCGCCGCATCACGGCGTACCCGTAAGCAAAGAGCAGCAGGGCAAACAGAAACCAGGTCACTCCCAACCCGAAGAATCGGAAGCCATAGGTACCCATGAAAAAGGCATACGAAGTGTCGGTGACGCCTTCGAAGCGCAAGGCCATCCAATTCACCGTCGGGTTGATCAGGAAGAAATATGCGAGAAGGGGAACCCCGAGCCGCACGAGCCGACTGCGCAGAAATCGGGTCGACCCGTTGCGATCAAAAGCGGCCGGGGTGAAGTAACCCGAAATCCCGAAAAAGAGACTCATGAAAAATGCCTGATTGATCCCCGTGAAAAGAGTCATGGCCAGGACGCTCAGGCTCGCGCCGCGCGGATCAATCTTGAACACCCAATCCCCGGTCGCGCCAAAGGCAATCGCACAATGATGCATGATGACCAGCATCGTGAGGCAGACTCTCAGGTTGTCGAGATAGTCCTGCCGACGCGGTGCGAGCGGGTCCACCGGCGCGAACCGATCGCGCAAACGCGGACCTGCCGGATTTCCTGTGGTGACCGATGCCATCTCCTCGACCTAATCAAGAGGCGCGTCATGAATCCAGCGGCGCACCCGCGGAAAGAGAAGATATGCCGGAAAGGACAAAACAAAGGTCAGCACGAAGAAAGGCCCATATCCGAGAAACGCCGCCGAAAAACCGCTGATACTTCCGGCGAGAGTCCGCGTCAGACCAAAGAGGGCACTCAGCAGCGCATATTCTGTCGCGGCCTCCTCCGGATCACAAATATGCATTAAAAAGGCGAGGAATGCCGCAGTTCCCAGCCCCCCGGTGAAACTCTCGAAAAGTGATGCGGCGTAAATACTCAGGCGGCCCCCGTCCCCGAGGGCTACCGCGGCGTATCCCAAATTGGAGAATGCCTGCAGCGCCCCGAGAAAGATCAGCCCGCGGAGGATACCGTAGCGTGAGGTCAGCCAACCGCCCGCCAGAGCCCCGGCCACACTCGCACCGACGCCAAATCCGGTCGAGACCACGCCGATCTCCTCGAGAGTCAGACCTCGATCCAGCCAGAACGGCTTGACCATCGGCCCCATCGCCGCATCGCCCAATTTGTAGAGAAGGATAAAGGCGACCACCGCGAGCGCGCCCGGCCGGCGCACCCATGCCAGCAGCGGCGCATACCAACCGCGCGTCGTCTCTCGGGGCGCGATCTCCGGCCGCGGACTCCGCCACGCTCCCAGCGCCAGCAGAAAAAATATGGCCGATGCGAGGGGAAATACGACCGCCCATCCGAATTGCCCGGCCAGAACCACCAAGCCCCCACCGGCCAGAATCAAGGCGACGCGGTATGCCGATACTCGAATCCCGTTGGCCATCCCCTCCTCGCCCGGGGAGACGATTCCGATGGTCCAGGCGTCGATCGCGACATCCTGCGTCGCCGACGCGACCGTAAAGAGCAACAGAAGCGACCATATCCAGAAACCGGGACTGCTCGGATCCAACCACGGGAGCACCAGAAGAATCGCCCCCATCGAGACCAGGGCACCGGTGATCCAATGCCGACGCTCGCCAAAGCGATCGACCAACGGAGCCCAGAGCACTTTCAGCGTCCACGGCAATCCGAGCAGGCTGAGCAGCCCGATGGCCGCGAGCGATACCCCGTGCACGCGAAAATAGACCGGCAGATTGTCGACCACGATGCCGAAGGGCAAACCCTCGGCAAAGTAGAAGCCGGCAATCCACGCCATTTTGCGCTTGGCACTTGATGGATTTCCCGTCACCCAAAAGGTGATAGCACTGATGATATGCCGTCTGAATACATCCGCCGGGAATCCCCGACCGCGGCGAAATCTTTTCGCATCCTCATCGGGCTTGTCGGGCTGATCGGCCTGACCTGCATGAGCAGTGCCTGTGCGCCCGGGGAGCCCGGGCAGCCCGAGGAGAATCCGGAGCGTCAGGTAAATCAGGCCGATCAGGCACGTCGCCTCCATTGGCGCGTCCCGCAGGCGCTTCCCGGGGCTTCCTCCTTCGCCCCCACAACACGAGCGGCTCTGACGCGCGCCCTTGCCGCACAACCAGCCGGCTATGAACCGCGCACGCATCATTTACGCAAGGATGGGGGCCCGAAATACACCAACCGTCTGATGACCGCGTCGAGCCCCTACCTGCTGCAGCACGCACATAATCCCGTGTCCTGGTATCCCTGGGGACCGGAAGCCTTCGCGGAGGCCAAGGCAAGCAATCGACCCGTATTTCTCTCGGTCGGATACTCAACCTGTCATTGGTGCCATGTCATGGAGGGCGAATCTTTCGAGGACGAGGAGATTGCCCGCATTCTCAACGAACGGTTTGTGCCCATCAAGGTCGACCGCGAAGAACGGCCTGATATCGATGCGGTGCATATGGATGCCGTCCGGATGCTCTCGGGCGGCGGGGGTTGGCCCATGACGGTGGTTTTGACGCCGGAGGGTGAACCATTTTTTGGCGGCACCTATTTCCCGGCGCGTCGCGGCGACCGCGGAAGTCGCGCCGGTCTGCGCGAAATCCTTCTGGAGCTGGCCAACCGCCATGAATCCGATCCGGCAGGTGTCGCGCAAGAAGCCCGAAAAATCACCGCCGACCTGCAAGCCCAGTCGCGCGGTCGACCGCCCGCCGCCGTCCCTGACACCGCGGCGCTGCAACGGACAGCCAAACAACTGCAAGCGCGTCACGATGCCGACTGGGGTGGCTTCGGCAGTGCACCCAAATTCCCGAGGTCTTCGAATATCGAGTTCTTGTTGCGTCATTATCGTCGCACCGGCGATCCGGACTCGCTGGCGGCCGCCACACGCACCCTCGACAAGATGGCCGGGGGCGGGATTCGAGACCATGTCGGCGGGGGCTTTCATCGCTACTCCGTCGACAAGCGCTGGCTGGTCCCTCATTTCGAGAAGATGCTCTATGACAACGCGCTTTTGGCCCAAACCTATCTCGAAGCATTTCAAGTGACGGGCAAACCCCTCTACCGCAACGTCGCCACCGAGATCCTCGACTATATCGGTCGCGAAATGACTCATATCGATGGTGGGTTCTTCTCGGCTACCGATGCCGACAGCGAGGTGCCCGGCGGGCATCAGGAAGAGGGATATTTCTTTACCTGGACGCCTGAAGAACTCGGCGAATTACTCTCGCCCGAGGACGTGCGCCTGATCGAGCTTCACTACGGCACCACCGCGGGAGGCAACTTCGAAGGCCGCAATATTTTCCATACATCCCTGTCACTCGAGAGCGTGGCTGCGCTGACCGAGTTGACGCCCGAAGAGGTGCGCACCCGTCTGGCTCGGGCCCGTGAGGTGCTCTACGACCATCGCCAGACACGGCCGGCTCCCCTGCTCGATGACAAGATTCTGGCGGGCTGGAACGGTTTGATGATCAGTGCGCTCGCGCGCGGAGGCCGCATCCTGCAAGACCCCGAGCTTACCCAACGTGCCCGCGACGCAGCAGGCTTCATCCTCGACAACCTCGTCAACCGCGGCGCGCTGGGACGCAGCTGGCGAAACGGACAGATCGGCGGTGTCGCCGTCCTCGACGATTACGCTTATCTGATCTTCGGTCTGCTCGACCTCTTCGAAACCACCGGCGAGCCACGCTGGCTGACGGCCGCTGTCGAAATACAGGCAGTCCAGGACCAAAAGTTCCTCGACCCGGCGGGCGGCTATTATTTCACCGCCTCGGATAGTGAATCGCTCCTCACGCGCAAGAAGCCAAGCTACGATGGCGCTCGCCCCTCGGGAAATTCCGTCACGATCCAAAACCTTCTGCGGCTGGCGACGATTCTCACCGAGGATGCCTACCGCGAAGAGGCCGAACGCAGCCTGGCGGCTTTTTCGGTGACACTGAATCGAGGAGGCGCAGGCTCGCCGCGCATGCTTGCCGCTCTCGACTTCCGACTCGATACCCCACGCGAGATCCTTCTGATTGCACCGGATCGGGAAGCGTCCACGGCCGCCTTCGACGCGGTTCTGGCCGCGAGTTTCCAACCGAATGCTGTGCAGATTCGGGCCACCGAGGGGGCAAACCTCGATGAGTTGGCCGAAACCGTCCCTCTTCTGCGAGGCAAAGTCGCTCGCTCGGGGCAGGTGACCGCCTACGTCTGCGAGAACCGCGTCTGCGAGCTTCCCACGTCGTCGCCCGAGGTCTTTCGGGAACAGCTCGGCAAAGTCCAGCCCTACTCCTGAGGCATGCGGCCGCGGTCCTTCGCCCGCAGTCCCGCACCGCAGTCCCGCACCACAGTCCCTCGCCCGCACTCCCGTCTCCACGGCCCCGCGCCCTTCGGGGAAAGCTGCGCTTCGTCCCGACGGGCTCAGGCCATACGCCCCGGCACGAAGGGATGCGAGCAGGACAGCCCGGCATCCGCGGCATAGGCCTGGCCATTCACGTAGCTCGCCTCGTCGCTGGCCAGGAATAGCGCGACGTTGGCCATCTCGACGGGCTCTCCCGCTCGCTGCAAGGGGTTGAGCTGACCGATGCGGTCGCCTTTGCCCACCGCGCGAGCCATATCGAACATCGGCTGGGTCATGCCGGTCTCGATCAGGCCCGGACAGATCGCATTGACCCGAATCCCGAGCCCGGTGAGTTGGGATGCTGTGGTCTGCACCAGGTTGATCACGCCGGCCTTGGTCGCGCTATAGGGAGTCGGACCTGCACCCGAGCGCAAGCCGGCGACCGATGCCGTGCAAATAATCGACCCACCACCGGTGTCGCGCATCGCGAGAGATGCGTATTTGATCGCGAGAAAAGGGCCGATCAGATTGACCCGCACGACGGGCTCCCACTCCTCGGCCGTCATCTCCCAGAAGGGCTTCATCGGGCCCCCGATGCCTGCATTCGCATAGAAGACATCGAGGCGGCCGAACTTCGCCACACATTGCTCGACGATACCGGCCACGTCGGTCTCGGAGCCGCCATCGGCAACCTGCGCCTCGGCCACACCGCCGGCCTCCTGCGCCATCGCTACCGTCTCCCGGAGACCCTCCTCGGCGACATCGACCGCCAGAACCGAGGCGCCCTCCTGCGCAAACCGCAGGACGCTCGCCCGACCGATCCCGCTTGCCGCTCCGGTTACCACCGCTTTCTTTCCCTCGAGTCTTGCCATGCTCTGCTCTCCTGGTCCTGTCCGGTGCCGCTCCAAAGCAGCTTTGTCGGCTTTCCCTACAAGAGCCGCGCATGGTCCGAAACCCCACAGAAAGCCCCTTTCCCATTGCAGATGACCGATTCGTGGTTACAACCCACGTGATGGCCAAAGCAGACCTCTATGCGACCCTCGGGGTCGAGCGCGACGCCGATGATGACGCGATCCGCAAAGCCTTCCGCAAGCTGGCGCGGAAATACCACCCCGATGTGAACCAGAACGACCCGGAAAAGGCTGACAAGTTCAAGGAAATTTCCTTCGCGAATGAGGTTCTTTCCGACCAGGCCAAGCGCAAGACCTACGACGAATTCGGTGTCGCGGGACTCGACCCCAACTTCAAGCCAGATCAGGCTCGGGCGCAACAACGTTGGGGCGGTGGTCATCCCGGCGCCGGCGGCCCTGCAGGCGGACCCGGTGGTTTCTCCAATTTCGGCGGCGATTTCGATCTCGACGACCTCCTCGGACGGCTCTCCGGACGGGGCGGTGGTGGCTTCGGTGGTTTCGGTTTCGGTCGCCAGGGCCCGACGCGGGGCTCGGATGCCGAAGGCAATGTCACGATTGATTTTCTCGACGCCGTGCGCGGCGGCAAAGTCGGCTTGCAGCTGCAGGGCATGGGAGAGCTGCAGGTCACGATCCCGCCCGGAGCCGACCAGGGCACCAAGATTCGCCTGCGCGCCAAGGGCAGCCCGGGCGCCAACGGTGGTCCTCCCGGTGACCTTTATCTCAAGCTCAAGGTGCGACCGCACGCGTTCTTTCGTCGCGAGGGCGACCATTTGCACGTCGACCTGCCCGTCGCTCTGCATGAACTGATCCAGGGTGCCGAGGTGATCACCCCCACCCCCGATGGACCGGTGACTCTGAAAATCCCCAAAGGCTCGGCCAACGGCGGCAAACTGCGACTCCCCGGCAAGGGCGCCACCCGCCGCGGCACCAAGGAGCGTGGCCATCTCTATGTCCACCTCCAGGCAACGCTTCCACCCAACGGAGAAGCGCTCGAGGCGATGGCCGAGGAGCTCAAAGGCCTCTACGACGGCACGAATATCCGGGCGAAGCTGGAGGTCTGAGCGCCGGGTGGCCGGCACCCGAGAGCTCACGACCGTCGCGACGCCAAGGGCCCAGACGATCTCGAGGACCTTGCGAATTCGAGACTAGAGGCGCGCGAGGCGGGCCTTGGCCGCCTTGATATGCCCGTAGCTATTTTCGTAGTCCCTCTGGCTGCGACGGATCACCTCGTGCGCTTCCTCGCGACCGTAGACGTCGGTGATTTCGACCTCCGCCTCGCCCTCCCCGGGCACCTGCTTGTAGGTCAGAAAATAATGCTGCAGCCGCTCGACCAACTCGTGCGGGCTCTCCTCGATATCGAGCCAGTGGCCGTAGACCGCGTCCCCCTCGAGGACCGCGATGATCTTGTCGTCGGCTTCCTTGCCGTCGATCATCCGAAGGCCGCCGATCGGAATTGCCTGACAAAGTATATCGCCATGCGAAATATCACGCTCGCTCAAGACGCAGATATCGAGAGGATCGCCATCCCCTTCGACGCGGTCGCGCCCGGTCCGGCTGGCGCAATAGGCGCCAGTTTCATCGCCGCAATATGTCTGCGGAATAAAGCCGTAGAGGCTCGGATATACGTTGGAGAACTTCTGCGGCCGATCCACCTTCAGGAATCCCGTCCGCTTGTCGAGCTCGTATTTCACCGTATCTGTCGGAACGATCTCGATAAACGCCGTAATCCGCTCGGGCGCCTCGTCTCCGATGGGAATCCCGTGCCACGGATGCCGCCGGTAGAGATAAGGCAGGTAATCCTCGAGGTTCTTGAAGTCGGTATCTGCGGTCTTGCCGTCGGCCATGGAGGTCTCGACTATCACACCCACCCGAGGTAGTCGTCCCCCACGTGATCAATCTTCTTTTTGTGGCAGCGATTGCCGCCGCGATCGTTGCCATGGGTTGGAAACGCCGGCAAAAATCCCAAGCGAAAAGCGAGGCCCTCGAGCGCGCCGGTGCCAGTCTCGAAAACGCCATCTATATCCGGTCCTACGATGAAATGGACGACCACCTCCGGGGACGGTTCTGCCATTGTGGCGGATTTCAGGAACTCCGGGGCGAAGGCAGCCGCGAAGAAGCCGGCCACCGGTATCGAACCGCAAGGCTCCTCTGCCACGAATGCGAAGAGTACAGCATCGTCTATTTTGAGACGACCGACCTGCTCCAGTAACGCAGACGCTACATCGAGGGCGCGATTTCCACCGCTACCGCAAGCAAATCAAGGTCTTTTATGGGCAGCAAGCCCCGCGGCAAGCGGTTTCATCCCTATCTCCAGAGGCCTATCTTTCTTCTTTCCACCAGAAGTCATCCCGGATAGCATCGGGCGATCCGGCGATCCGGCGCAAGTATCCCGCCCTTCCCGACATCCATCCAATGACTGAAGCCGAGAAAAAATCGTCCGCGCCCGCCGAGCAGAATTCGGCCCGCATCTCGATGGACCTGGCGATGCAATCGCTCCCCCTTCCCCTCTTCGGGATCGACAAGGAAGGACGGGTCGCGTTCATGAACCGGGCCGCGGTAGAGACCTTCGGATGGAAACAATCCGAACTGGTCGGCCGCGATGCCGTCACCGCGCTTGCGGCACCCGGACTTCAGGAAAATGCCAGTCGCGAACTCCGCCGCGCACAGGACGGTGAATCTCGCGAACAACTGGGCATGCTGCGTCGCGCGGATGGCAGTCTTCTCAAGATCCTGTTTCGCCTGAGCCCGCTCTGCGACGAAAACAACTGGATCCATGGCGTGCTGGCGGTCGTCGAGTCTCAGGAAGGGCCGCTCCCGGAAACCAGCCTCCCTGAAACCAGCCTCCCCGAGCCGATCTTGCCTGATCCCGTTCAAATTACCCGTCAGGCCAAGCGAGAAAAAGTCCTGCAAGACCGGGTCGCGGCCGCCGAAGTCTCGAAGATTCTGGGGGCGTCGCCTTTCCTCGATCGACTATCGGAAATGGTCGTCGCACAGATGGGAGATACCAGTCGCTTGCGCGGGGACTTCCTCGCCACGATGTCTCACGAACTGCGCACCCCGCTTCATGCAATCCTCGGCTACGCCGGTTTGTTGCAGGAGGGGGCCTTTGGCGAACTCCCCCCGGGCTGCAATGAGCCGCTCACACGTATCGAACGGCGCGCCCATGAGCTGCACGATCTGATCACCAACACACTCAGCCTGAGCCGGCTGGAGAGCGAAGGTGAGGCCCTGCATATTGAACCGGTCGCGGTCGAAACCTTTCTCGGCGGTCTGGTCCGGGACGCCCAACGATTGCGCGACTCGGGCGAGTCGCAAATTTCGCTCGAGGTCGCCGCGGACCTGCCAGTCATCGAAACGGATGTCGCCAAACTCAAGGTCGTCGTCCGCAACCTGATCAACAATGCGATCAAATTCACCGACAAGGGCGAGATCAGGATCGTCGCCAGCCAGAACGTGGGCGGGATCTCCATCCAGGTCCAGGACAGCGGCGTCGGAATGACGTCGGAGGAAATCTCGCACCTCTTCAACGCCTATACGCAAAACGACACCGGTCGGGCGCGCGGTGGCGTGGGCCTCGGCCTCTTTATCGTGCAGGAACTGACCAAAAGACTTGGCGGGCAGGTCGATGCCGAGAGCAAACTCGGTGCCGGCAGTACCTTCCGCATCAACTTGCCGGTCCGACCGCCTCTTCACGAAAGCAGTTGATCTGCGCCACGTCGCGCGACCCCGCGGCGCGCCTGCTCACAGCATACTTTGCCGCAGTATCCGGCAACATCTGCCAACCGATGGCGCGGGCCCCACGGACGCGACCCGCTAGCGGCAGGTAATGGAAGCAGGCTTGGCGCCGTCGCAAGCGAATGAATCACGGACTCCGGCCGCGATCGTCCCGCAGGCCGTCATCCGACCACTACGAATGGCCTCGGCCTCGGTCGGGGCTGCTGCGGTCGCGCAATTACGACGTCCCTTGAAGTTCATGCAAACGTCACATTCGACCTGGCTGATCTGCATGGATAGCAGCACCAAAACGCCCGCCAGAGCCAGCAGGCTCATCACCGTGATCATATGAGATTTCTTCATGCTCCTGTGTGGGTGGCCAATCCCGTCGCCGGAGTCAACTACACACCGATCTCATACCCCCCGGAAAAAAAGTTCCCCGGGAACCTGCGCGAGGCTCTGGCGAACTTCCAGCGGGCACCCACGCCCTTTCTGTCGCAGTGGCGCAAGCGGGTTCCGCGCAGTAGAATCGGCTCATGATTGCCTCGGATCCGCCCGACCAGGAGACTTTGATCGCCGCGCTTTATGAGGGACCTCTGGAGAAAGTCCCTTTTCACGCCTTCCTCTCCCACCTTTGTGAAGCCGTCGCATCGGTCAATGCCACCCTGATCCTGCGCCCTCCGGGACGGAGCGCCGCAACTCTGGTCTTCACCGAGGGCAATCTCCGGGGATGGGAGCATCCTTACGCGGAGCGCTTTTTCGCCCTCGACCCCTTCTCGGATCTGCCCGAGGGCAAAGTCACCAGCCTCATTGACCTGGTACAAAGCGAGGCGCTCATGCAGAGCGACTTTTACCGTGAATTCCTCGAGCCGAGCGATACGTTTCACGTCCTCGGCTTCGATGTCCGCACCCCCGATGGGCTTGAAGCAGCGCTCCGCGTGACCCGCGGCCGCAAAGACCAGCCCTTCAGCCCGGACGAAAGCCAGGTTCTGGCGACGCTGGTGGACCACCTTCGCCGGGCCGCAAGACTCTACCAACGCAACGCGCTGATCGAGGCGGAACGCGACCAGCTGCAGACCTCTCTCGAAGAGGCCGGCGCCGCCAGGCTTCTGCTCGACGAGCGCGGTCGGGTTGTCACCGCCAACCCGCCTGCTGAAAACCTGCTCGCCAAAAAGCGTGGCTTCACGCTGCGCAACCGACAGCTATGCTCGTCAGCCGCCGGCCAAACCGCGGCGATCGAGGCCTGCGTCGAGCGTATTGTCGATGGCGGCGCGGCCGAAGATCTGGTCGGCTTGCGAATGAGCCCGGTTCCGACGGCGGCATGGAGCAGCGACCGCCTGCGGGCCATGGTCTCGGTCCTGTTTGTGAGCGAACCAGCAGCCTAGTTCCCGCAGCAAGGCCGTTTAGCTATCGGCGCGCACCTGACGCAGCCGGCGCCCGAGCTGGGGCAGGACCTCGTCCCCGCACATCTCCTCGATTTCCTCGCGATAGGCTTCCAGAACCGTCGGATGACCCGGCAGGTCGGCCACCGGAGCGACGCAGCCGATCTTCTCGGCTGTCGGCTGCAAGCGGACACGGATATCGGGGCCATCCTGCTCGAGCATCACCGGCCAATGCCGACAAGCACCTGGCTTGACGCTGGGGATGTCGCGGCCCGTTTCGAGCGCGACGGTATGAATCGAACAGAGCGAATTGGTCTTTGTGCGGCGCAGAAACGGACACGTGCCGTTCTCGTCTGCCTCGATGATCATCTCTGGCGGATCATCGACAAATACATTTTCATAACCGCCCTCTTCCGCCCGCAGCGAGGGTACCAGAACGGCGACCTCGTCCATCACCGTATCGACCGCGCGGATCTCGCGACGCGAGAGTTCGATGGTCAGACCCGTGCAGCAAGTCGAGCCCCGTGGGCATCCATTGGGCCAGCACCGATACGCATAGTCGGTGAGGCTGTCATCAAGAACGATACGCGCTTTACGTCGGGGAGCACTTGCCATGTGACTGCCTACCTACCAGATTCCGCAACATTGCAGAAAGCGTCCCGAATCGGTTTCCTCGCAGATATGATCGAATGGAACGAACAGCACCTGGTCCTGCGGGATGCCCTGCGGAAATTCATCGAAACCGAGATTGCCCCGAATATCGAGGAACTCGAACACGGCGATACCCCGCCCTACGACGTCCTGCGGAAAATGTACAAAACCTTCGGGATTGGCGATATGGGCGTGCAACGCTTCGAGCGCCAGATGGCTCGCGAGAAGGAAGATCGCGCCGCTCGTGAGCGCGGCGAGGAACCCAAGGCCCGCGAGAAACGCGAAGTCTCCTTCGAGCAGGGGCTTGATTCCGCCGCCATGCAGTTGCTGCCGATCATCGAGCTCTGCCGCTATTGCCCGGGCATGGTGACCGCCATGGGCGTAAGCGTCGGCCTGACGGCCGGTGCCATCCGCGCCAAGGGCACCATCGAGCAAAAAGAACGCTTTGTGCCCGAGTTGCTCACCTTCGAAAAGGTCGGCGCTTGGGCGATCACCGAGCCGGGCTCGGGGTCGGATGCCTTCGGCAGCATGCAATCGACGGCCAAGCGCGACGGCGACGGCTACGTGCTCAACGGCTCCAAGACGTTTATCACCAACGGCCCCTATGCCGATACGCTGGTCTTTATCTGCAAGCTCGATGAAGGCAACGACCCCAAGGAGCGCAAGATCCTGAACTTCATTCTCGACAAGGGCATGGACGGGCTTGAGCAATCCAAACCGCTGCGCAAGATGGGGATGCATTCCTCGCCGACCGGCCAGCTCTTCCTCGACGATGTGCGCGTCGGTCGTGACCGCCTGATCGGCGAGACCGAGGGATCCGGCACCGGGCGTGCCGGCGCCAAGGCGACTTTCAATACCGAACGTGTCGGCGTGGCCGCCATGGCGCTCGGGGTCGTCGAGCGCTGCCTCGAGCTCTGCATCGAGTACTCCAAGACTCGTGTCCAGTTCGGCCAACCGATCGGGCAGTTCCAGTTGATCCAGAACAAGCTCGCCGAGATGGAGGTCGCACGCATGAACCTCCAGCAGCTGGTCTTCTCGCAGATCGAGCGCGCCGCACTCGGCAAGCCCTCGAGCATGGCTGAGGCATCGGCCTGCAAATTGTATGCAGCCCGCGCCGCAATGAATGTGGCCCTCGAAGCCGTCCAGCTCTACGGCGGTAACGGGTATATGGCCGAGTTCCATGTCGAGCAGCTTTGCCGCGACGCCAAGGTCCTGCAGATCTATGCCGGCACCGACGAGATCCAGATCTCGCAGATCGCCCGGTCGCTGCTGGCGGCCTGAGGATCGCATTTTCGACATCTCTCGCCGATCGCGCGAGAGGCTCCGAGCAAAAGGCCGCGACGTCTCGTCGCGGCCTTTTCTGCGCCGGTCGCAACCGATGCTGGGCCCTGCGGCGGTTATCAGGTCACAAGTTCTGCCCACGCGCAGGCAACCGGCTTGAGCGACGCGCTTGCCGCCGATGGAGATCTGACTCGTCCATGACTGCTCGTGCCTGGCATGGGTCCGGCGTGCGGACGACTGCCGCCAGTGAAACTGTGCCTTGAGCGTCACACTGGCGCGACAGGTGTTCCGCGGAAAGCACAGGCTGTGTCACGTGCGCTGCGCGGCTGCGTTGTCGGGTGTCCGTATTTACAGCACTTTCCACGGCACGAAGGTTGGCAAGCCCTTTGCAATAGAAAGAGACCAACACGCTCATGCGGTTCAGCCGCAGAAAGGAAAAGGGCAAGACAATGGTAGAAAAATCAGGAGAAGAAATCCGAGAATTTCGTCGCAAAATGACCATGACTCAGGAGGAGTTGGCCCACCAGCTCGGCGTCACGGTCTCGACCGTGAATCGTTGGGAAAACGGGCACACGAAGCCCAGCAAGCTGGCCATGCAAAGCCTCGAGCGAATCGAGATGGAGCAGAGGCGCGCAGTCACACAGCCCGCGCCGGTCGGACTTGAGGACTTCCGTCAGATCCGGGCCCAGACGGCCGCCATGTAAACCGGCCGGGCTCGCAGCGGCGAGGGAGAAATCTCGCCGCTGCACCACATGGTGCGTGTGGTTCCGGGATGCGGGGTCGAGAATTCGCTCACCCCCATCCCTTTCCGGAGCACCGGATCGTTCGCCCCCGATCGGTCCGGTGCTTCCCCTCTCCAGGGGCGCATCCATTCGCGAGAGCGCAAACGGGCTGTCCCAAGCCGACGGCGGCTGTACGAAGCTGCACGAAGATGTCCGAGGCTGTCCCGAGCGATCCGAGGTTCCAAATCTCGGTCCCGGGAAGCAATCCGCGCCTGCCGCAGCAGGCCGGATTTCCTCGCCCGGGTTCAGGAAGTCCGCTGGATCTTCAGCGGCTGGCGTGGATCGACAACAGCTGGGCCACACAACCGGTCAGCCGGCGTGCCGTATGAATCTCGAGAAACTCGTTGGGGCCATGCGCATTGGAATGCGGCCCGAGCACACCGGTGATGACAAATTGCGCGTCGGGGAACTGCTCACCGAGCATGCCCATAAACGGGATCGAACCACCCTCGCCCATCGCCACTGACGGCTGGCCGAACCAATCGTCCGAGACCTGATCGAGAGCCTCGCCAAGCCAGGGAGCCAGCGCCGGGGCCTCCCAACCGCCTTCGCCACCGGCGGTAAAGCTCACCTTGGCGCCGTAGGGCGGATCCGCTTCGAGAATCTCTTTCACCGCCAGGGTTGCCGCGACCGGATCAACCGTGGGCGGCAGGCGCAGCGATAGCTTCACCGTGGTGCGCGGCCGCAGGACGTTGCCCGCGTTGTTGCTCGGCGGCAAACCGGACGCGCCCGTCACCGAGACCGTCGGCTTCCAGGTCCGCGCGAGCACGAGGTCCACGCGCTCGACCGGGGCCGGGCCTGCGCCGTCGACCCAGGGGAATTTATCAAAAACCGCGTCGCCCAGAACTTCGGCTGCGCGGGCTGCCTGCTCGCGGCGCTGGGCCGGGATCTCCGCGTGCAGGATCTCGGGCTTCACCTCGCCCGTGACGCTATTTTCGAGTCGATCGAGCAGAGCCCGAACAATCCGGAAGCTCGACGGCACAACGCCGCTGGCATCCCCGGAATGCACGCCTTCGCGGAGGATCTCGACGGTGAGCTCGCCTACCATCACGCCACGCAACGACGTCGTATGCCAAAGCCGGTCGTAATCTCCGCAACCCGAATCGAGGCAGACGACCAGATCGGGCTGGCCGATGCGATCCTGCAGGTCCTCGACATAGGCGGGCAGATCCGGGCTGCCGCTTTCTTCGCTGCATTCGATCAGGACGACGGCCCGCCCGCGCGGGATGCCTTGCTCATCGAGTGCGCGCAATGCGGCCAGCGAAGCAAAGACCGCGTAGCCGTCATCCGCGCCGCCACGACCATAGAGCTTGCCGTCGCGCAAAACGGGTTTCCAGGGGCCGAGGTCTTCTTCCCAGCCTTCCATCTCGGGTTGCTTGTCGAGATGCCCGTAGAGAAGGACGGTCGGGGCCGCAGGATCGCCTGCTGGCGGTCCCATCGTCGCCGGCGCCTCGATCAACAGGATCGGCGAGCGCTCGCCGGTGCGTACGACCTCGACGCTGGCGCCTTTCGGCGCGTGCGCGCGAGACCATTTTTCGGCCAGATCGATGGCCGCGTCGATATGCCCGTGGGCCTTCCAATCCGGGTCGAAATCGACTGATTTCGCCGGAATGCGGATATATTCCACGAGTTGCGGGAGGATCGAGTCCTCCCACAGGGTGTCGATGCTGTCGCGAGCCTGTTGCAGGTCCAATTCCGTGCCCAGTGATTTGGAGATTGTTGCCATACTTTTATTATAGGCGAGTTTGTCGGTCTGTCACAGGGCCGTCACAGGGCCGTCACCCAGCGAATAAACACTCCGGGAATCACCGAAATATCTTGACATCTGGGCTATATTTGCCTTTAAGAGGCAAAAACAGATGACAGGATGATGCCCCCAGCACCTGTGACTGACCACCGTCGCTCGACTCGACCGGAGTTCACTCCCCAAAGTCGTGCACCCTTGCACATCAAAAGCTGGAGAGGCCCATGGAAATCACTCGAATCCCGAAGTCCGCCCTGTGCGGCGCCATCATTTTTGCGCTCCTGAACCTCTCGAGCCCGGCGCCTGCCGATGCGGTCGAGCGCGTCTCGCAGGCGCGACAGGGCTACTACCCCCTGATTCAGGAACTTTCCCCGGATGGGCGTTATCTGGCCTATTTCGAGAACAATCAGGTCTGGGTGAAGGATTTCGTTCTGGACACCACCGAACAAGGCAGTGTCGGCACCGATGGTGCCGCGGCGAACGACGAGAGCTCAAATATTCGCATTACGCCTGACGGCGCATGGATCGCCTTTGATTCCGAGGCCTATAACTTTGATAGCACCGATACCTGGACGTGCGGGAGCCGCAGTTGTCGGGATATTTTCATCCGTAAGCCGGACCACCGGCATCACCGAGCGCATCAGTTTTTCGACCGGCGGCGAGCAGGCCCATGACGACAGCTATCTGGTGGCGCTGAGCGACGATGGCCAGCTGGTGGCGTTTCGCTCAGCCGCGGACAATCTGGTCGCGGGCGACACTAACGGACAAGTCGATGTCTTTATCCGGGATCTGCAGGCCGGGACGACCGTACGCGTGAGCGTGGCCAGTAACGGGGCTGAGGCCAACGGCGCAAGCGGCGATACCAGCCGCGCCTTTTTCCTCGAGGACGG
>JAQWJE010000051.1 GCA_029248525.1 Candidatus Binatia bacterium | reverse complement strand
CTTAATCGCGTTTGAAGGTACCGAGGGCATCTGGAGCGATCCCCCGCAGGTGCGTCGACCCACTACAAGATCCACTACAATTTTGGAGGGCGGAAGAAGCTGCCGCTTTCCCCTCACCCCCCGCGGCAGGAGATTGATCCCCGGCTCGAGATTTTAATCGGAACTACGATCCCGGGTGCGGATTTCTGTTAGTCCGCTAAAGGGCCTCGCCGCGGGCGGGAAGGCGAGTCGGAGACTGCCAGTGGCAGGATTCGGCTTGACGAGTAGAGCGCCCTCTGAGCAAAAAGGGCCTTCATGTTTCCTGCTGTCGTTTCGACCCTCATCTACTCCGGCCCTGAGACCGCCGAAGGAGAAGACCATGCGAGTCACCAAAGACAACACAAATTCAGTCACCAGATTCCTGCGCAGCCGGGACCTGGGGCGTTCAGCTTCGGCCCGCCTGCGCCAGATCGCCTTCGTGGTCGCGGCGGTTCTCCTCTCGGCGGTGACGCCCGAAGCCGGCGCTAAAACCTGCACCGAGGGATGTCTGAGGACGGCCTTGGAGCCCGGCGAACGAAATTGTGTCGTGAAGCGACACGAGAAAGCGGCCCGCCTAGCGCATACCTTTCTCAAGAACGCTCAGTTCTGCCTCAAGTCTGCCAGCCTCGATCGCATTTCCGAACCCGGGACCTGCCTTGAGTCGGATCCCCGGGGAAAGCTCACACGGGCGACCGAATCGCTGGTCGCGGTCGACGCCAAGCATTGCAAAGAAGCGCCGCCCTTCGGTTATGTCGATTCGGCACTCACCCAGAGTGCCGCACATTCGGTCGGCGAGGATTTGGTGTCGAGCCTCTTTGGCACGCAGGATCTGGGCCAGGTAATTCTTTCGAGGCGAGAGGACCGCCAAGCCAGCCGATGCCAGCAGGACGTCCTATCGGGCGTCGCGAAGCTTTTTGGCGCGCAGATGAAGGCCTACTCGACGTGCCTCCGGACAGGCCTCGCCAACCGAACATCGCCCATCAGCTCTGCGGCCGGCATGACGACCTGCCTCGAGGAGGTCGGCGGGCACCGCGTAGTCCAGCGAGCGGTCGCTGCGCTGCGCAAGAAGATCGAGAAAACCTGTCTGCCGGTGATCGACGACGAGTCATGGCAGTGGCAGGAACTGCTGCCGGGCCTCGCAGTCTCGCCTTCCGAGCAGACCGATCTCACGAGTTTCCTCACGAACCCTTCACGATGCCTGATGTGCGAGCTCAGTAACGCCTTGGGCAACCTCAGCGTGGATTGTGATCTCTTTGACGACGGAATCGCCAACCTCTCGTGTGGCGCCCAGGCACGTGGCTTGCTCTCCGACATTCGCCTGACCCAGAGCGGCCTGGTGACGCGGGCGTTGCCAGCGCTGCCTCTCGTCGCGGGCAAGACTGCCTTGGTTCGCACTACGCTCGTCGCGGTCCCCGGCGGCCCGACGCGCGTCGATGATGCGGTTATTGACGTGATTCGCGTGGACACGGGCGCAACGGTCGGCGTAGTGCGTGGTCATGCAATCGCAGCGGACGATCGGACCCGACGATCCGAAATCGAAACCGGTGACGACATCCACTTCTTCATACCGGGTCGGCTACTCGCGGACGCGGCACCCTACGAGATCGTTGCCCGGTTGGGCGAAGGCGGCCGCACATGGACTGTCCCCCTGGTTTCCTGGATCACTACCCAGGAAAACGGCGGCATCTCGATGGTGCTTCTTGACTACGACGAGGGAATCTTCTCGGACCTGTCGAGTCAGCGGTCGTTCCGCGGAACGCTCGAACACACGGCCCGGATGCTGCCCATCAAGAATCGCGTAGACGACCTGCTCCCCCGCGGAGCGCCGACTACACGCGCGGCGGGTCTACGGTTCGCGTACGTCCACCAATTGCCCCTGCCAGCCCAGGGCAGCCAAGGCAACTTCGAACGCGAGTTCGTACTCCGAGACATGCTGGTGGGCACCTGGATCAACAGCGCGGGGCAGGCCTGTGCGGCCAACGTACCCCGGCGACTCGAATCCGGCCGCTTCTTCGCGTTCAACTTCAGCTATCCTGAAGATCTCGACCGGGACGGTGTCTTCAGCGCCGCGGAACTGGCGATATGTACTCCCCCCCCAGGCAGAAACAGCTCCATGCTGAATCGAGTGACCAATTTCGGCAATCGCATGTTGAACGATGTCGATCAACAAAAGGGTCGTGTTGCGAGTATAAAGCGCAGCGAGCGCGCCGCCTATGGCTTGGCACTGGTATCGGGGGGCCGCCCCGACTCGCAGAACCGCGTGGGTTGGCTCGGAAGCGCCTCGCCCCGGAGCGGCTGGGCCACGATTTCCATGGGCGCAGCGCAGTTCCCGACGTTGCCCCATGAACTCGGCCACGAACTGCAGCTGCCGCACGCCGCGCAACTCACCCTGCCGGGCCCGGCCTACGATCTCCTTCTGAAGCGACGTGTTCGCAATCCCTTCAACTTGATGGCAGGTGGATTCCTGCCGAGCCAGGCAGACCGGAACTCGTTCGTGAGCGATGCCGACTGGGACGCCATCCTCGGCATTCTCCCCCGAGCGATCCAGGGTGAGACTCCGCCAGGGCCCCTGGCACGGTTGCTGATCAGCGGAGAGCGCGATCTCGACGGGAAGTGGGCCTTCGGTGAAATCCAGCCGCTTGGAGTCGACGGGGAGAGCGACCTCCGGCCCGATCTCACCCTGGCACTGCTCGACAACGAGGAGCGTGTGCTGGCCAAGGGACATGCCCAGGTCTCGATTGCCGGCGAGAGGGCGGACGTGCCAGCCGAACTGGCGGACAGCGGAGCACTTGCCTTTCACGGCGATGTCGAATGGGTGGAAGGGACGAGCTTCCTGGTACTCTACGCCGACCAGACCGAGTTGCTGCGCCGAGCCGTCTCTGACTCAAGCCCGAAGGTTGACCTGTCAGTGGACCCTGATGGTCTGGCTGACGGGGTGCTACGGCTGGCCTGGTCGGCCGGGGACGCCGACGGTGACACTCTGCGCTTTGACGTGTTGGCCGAATACCTCGACGGTCGTAGCGAACTACTCGCTGCCGGACTGAGCGAATCGTCCATCGAGATCGAATCCTCACGCGTCCCCGGCGGGAGCGCCGCCTTGAAAGTGATCGCATCCGACGGTTTCCATCGCAGCGAGTCGAACCCGGTCACGATTGAATTGCCCAACCTGGCTCCACAGGTGCTGATCCTCACGCCGGAAGACGGCGAGAGCGTCGAAGGAGGTAGCACCATCGGGTTGCGCGCGTCGGTCCGCGACCCGGAGCGCGAATCCCTCGAGGGCGACCAGATCCTCTGGCACTCCGATCTGACGGGCTTTCTCGGAATCGGCACGGATCTCGACGTGGTGCTGCCACCCGGCACCCACGTTCTGACGGCCGAGGCAGCGGACTCGGGTGGCGCTCGCGGCAGCGCACAGGTAACCATCCCGGCCAATTGATCCCGCCGAATGTGCAGGCGCGCTGTGCAGCGAACCACTTGCAGGCGTCAGGTCAGCGGGAAGGTGCGCACGTAGCTTCGCGTCTTGACTCGGGGCAGAAGAGGAGTTTTGCGGGAGAGAGTTATCTCTCCGAAAGTGTCTAATAATTTCGGAGGAAGGGTCCGTTCACTGGCGCCGCAGACAGAAAGAATTGGACACTCCCGAGAAAATATTCGTTCAGATAAGACCTTTCACAGGAAGCACCACCTCCCGAAATTGGAGAAAACTGGTTGATGATATCGCCTCGGCCATTGAGGCGGAGGGATTCGATCTAATTATCTTTGATACTCTTTTTGGCCTTTGGCCAGTGAAAGACGAGAATGATGCTGCCCAAGTCAAAAATGCTCTGATGCCGCTCAATGAGCTGGCTGACCTTGGGGCAGGGGTCCTCCTCGTTGCTCATACAGTGAAGGGAGACGCACCGAGCGGTTCAAGTTGACGGCAGCTGCTATGTCCTCGGGATTTTAGGCAGCGACCGGTCGGACACTGGAACGGCCGGCTGATCCGAAGTCAGACGCGTTTCTGATCGCGTGACTGCCCGCCATCGGGGGCAGTCAAACAGCCGAGCGGCTAGCGTGGCCGCTGACAGTTGTCGTCGGGCGACCGCTGCCTGCTCGCTAGTATCGAGTCTCTGAATCGAGAAATGCGCCAGATGCAGAGGGTTCGGGCAGAGGGCCGGACCACCTTAAAGTGGAAGGGTCGATGCGGTTCGTAGCGCGAGATTCGCCATTGCTGTCGGCGAGAATCGTCTAGGATTTTTCAGAACGAACCACGCGAATTTTCATCACTCCAACCGTGTAAATGTTGTGTCACCTGAGACTAACGCGATTGGCGAGCATGACCCAATAGTCAGGGGAAAATCGCCTTCCAGTGCGGAACCGGGAATCCGGCCGCTGTAGGTGAATGGGGCAGTGAGTATCAAGGCCCCATTGGCGAAGGCTCGAAAGAGACCGGTGCCATCATTGTTGTCATCTATCGCAGCGCTGATTGTGGTCCCCGGGTCCTGAGGAAGCATGATGTAGTTGCCACTCAGGTTGCCGCAGTCGGTCCACGAGCAGTCCGGTTGGCAGTACTCGCCGCCGTCGCATTGCTCGCCTGCGGCAACATCCACAATCCCATTCCCGCAGGTTTCATCGGACAGGCAGTCCGCGCTACAGCCGTCTCCGGACTGAGTCCCACCGTCGTCACAAACCTCATTGGGTTGCGTGACCCCATCGCCGCACTCAAGCGTGCATGTCGGCGTGCAGCCATCCTCAATTTCTGCGTTCCCGTCATCGCAGTCCTCGCCCGCCAGGCGGTCGGTGACGCCATTGCCGCAGGTTTCATCAGATAGGCAGTCCGCGCTGCAGCCGTCACCGTCGACTTGTCCACCATCGTCGCAAACCTCGCCCGCCAGAGGATCGGTGCTGCCGTTTCCACATGTTTCATCGGATAGGCAGTCTGCACTGCAGCCGTCGCCATCGCTGGTGTTGCCGTCATCACAGATCTCTGGCGATACCACGATCTCGTCGCCGCAAACAATGTCGCAATCGCTCGCTTTCCCGTTGCACGTCCAGCCGGATTCGACCTCGCACACGGGACTGCATCCATCGTTTGCGATCACGTTGCCGTCATCGCATGTCTCGCCGGTCCTTGACTCTATTTGCCCATCGCCACATGTGAATGTCCTCAGTACATCAGACAGTGAGTTCACTTGGGTGGTCAGTCCAGTAGCGTCGCCCCCGCCGCCCAGCGAATCACTGGTGCCGATGGAGACCTCGATGGGCGTCCCATTGCTTCGCTTCTTGCACTCGGAGCGCAGAACGATCTTGGATCCTTCGCGGGGCTGCCCCTCGACAACGCGATCCGCCTTCACGCAAAGCTGAAGAGGTGCCGCCGAGGTGACGTTCGCTTCGAGCAGGAACATGCTGATGATGGCTAGCAGGATTCTTTTCATGGTCTCTTCCTATTTGCAGGTAACGGCAACGCTATTGCCGCTCATTCGGCAGTAGGGCAGCGGCTTAGGTCCTGAGAACTCGGCCTCGGCGGTGTCTAGGTCCACAGTTTCGCCTCCAAAGTTGACAAGTCGTCATGGTGTAAAAGCAAAACCTGATTTGCTGCAGCCAATTCTTTGCAGGCGTTGGTATAGCCGGCGTTTGTTACGACCACCGCCTTGTGCGCCCCGGTGATGGCCTTCGCCGCCACCACTTCTTGCACGGCTTTGTTCCCAACAGGCTTGGAGTATGACGGTAGGAAACATGAAGGCCCTTTTTGCCCAAGCGACGCTCTATTCGTCAAGCCGAATCCTGCCACAAGCAGTCGCTAAATCGCCTTCCCGCCCGTGGCAGAGCCGCTGGGCGG